>JAJUJN010000532.1 GCA_029265335.1 Alcaligenaceae bacterium | reverse complement strand
CCATGAGCATACCGCCACCCAGCGAGCGCCACATGCTGGCTGGACCATCGAAGGCCTCCCAACGGAAGTCTCGCCGCAGCAAGGCGGTCAGCAGCGAGCCGAGCCACACGCCCACCACCACCGCCACGCCAAAGCCGGCGCTCACTCCGGTGGCAATCATGAGGTATTGAATGGTCTCGCCGATGGGCGCCACAAAGGTGAGCGAGGCCAAAGGAACCGGATCAAAATCATCGTTGCCCAGATGGCCGGTAACCCACCAGCCACCCACGATGGTGAGGCCAATCACCACACCCGCCCAGAAGTCGCGCGGGCAGCGCCAGAGCCGACCCTGCCAGAAAGCGTAGAAGGCCAGCAACACGGCGAAAATCGCGCCGGCCAGTTGCACTGGCCACACGTGGGGGCCGCCCCACACGCCGGGGCTGAAGCCGGTGGGCTCGGCCACGGCCAACCGCACGGGGGCGAGCACACCGGTGAGGGTGGCGTAGGCAGCAATGCCCAGCGCCAGAAGCGTAAGCAAGGCACGCAGGTTGCCCTGACCCAGTAGCACCAGCGAGCGCGCGCCACAGCCATTGGCCAACACCATGCCGTAGCCAAACAGCACGCCACCCAGCGGCACGAGGAGCCACGAAAAAGTGGACACTCGGTAGATCGATTGCGAGATATCCACCCACCCGCCCCAAGCCAGGGCCTGGGTGCCTGCCAGCGCAACGAGCAATGCCAGGGCGAAGCTGCGCAGTTTTTCGCCGCTGGTGCCACGCCAATGTTGAATGAGGCCCCGATGCAGACAGAAACCGCTGATTTGGGCCGCACTGCCGAATAACAGTCCGACAATGGCGCCGCCCCACAGCGCCAAACCCAAGGGGGTCATGCAACCTCCGGCAAAACGTCGAGCAGCGTCATTGGAGCATTGACCTTAGCTGCGGGTTCCCCAGGCATCCTGGGCAATCGCTTGGTACCAGGCCACGCCATACTGGGCTTCGAGTTTGCGGAAGGCGTCGTCGGCATCGGCTGGGCTCACACCTGCCGAAGTTTCCACCAGCTGACCGTCTTGAATGTCGAACACGTTGGCCACGGAAATGCCGTAATCGGGCGCGATAAGGCTGTAGCACGTGTTGGCAAACGACGCCTCTGGGGCTTCGCGCCCAGCCAGCGACGCCGCGATGGCGGCGGCAGCCACCTTGCCCTGCGTGTTGGCCGCAAAGCCGGATTTGGGCATGGGCGCCGCCACGGTGGCGTCACCGATCACGTGAATGTCAGGTACTCGGGTGGATTCGAAGGTGTTGGGGTTGAT
>JAJUJN010000083.1 GCA_029265335.1 Alcaligenaceae bacterium | reverse complement strand
TGACAAATTTATATGAATTTTCGTGGTTTTCCCTATAACGCGACTCGGCGCGCTGCTTTATTCTCACTCGGGCATGCTTCATTCTGTTCATGCCACGTTTGCTTGCGGCAGTCTGTCGAGGCCCGCCGTATGTCCGTGCCTCGCTTTCGGTCGTGCTACCCGGAGTCTAGTCACCCATGAAGAGAACCTGGATTGGTGCAGTGGCAGCGATTGCCGTGTTCAGCAGCTCCGCTGCGTTGGCCGCTACACAGTTGCGCTTCAGCCATTCTTATACCGCCGACGACGAGCGCCATGCCTGGGCCGAAGTGATCGCCGAAAAGATCAAAGAGAAAACCAACGGTGAGGTCACCGTAAGCGTGCATCCCAACCAGGAGCTGGCGCGGGCCAGGGCCCAGCATCAAAGCCTGCAACAAGGGCGCATCGATTTCGCCATCTATCCGCTGCCGTGGCTATCGGGCAAGGTGCCGCTGGCCGAAATTGGCGCATTGCCGGGCCTGGTTTCTACGCCGCAGGACGGTCTGGTTTGGCGCGAGCGCAAGATCTGGCCGATGCTCCAGGAAGCGATCGCCGAAGCTGGGGTGGTGTTTGCCGGTGGCGGCTGGGCCATGGCCACCATCGGCAACACGGGGGAGCCCATCTTGCTGCCATCCGATATGTCGGGACATAAAATGCGCGGCTTGGGTCGGGCCACCGAAGCCATGATGATGGAAAACGGCGCCACCATCACGTCGATGCCGGCGTCCGAAATCTACCAAGCCTTGCAGACCGGTGTGCTGACTGGAGTACTCACACAGTACGCTTCATTCGATGGCTACAACTTGCAAGAAGTCATCGACCACATGCTGGTAGGGCGTGGTTTCATTGGTGGGTTGCACGCCATCCTCATGTCAGAACGGGTCAAAGACAAGGTGAGCGAGGAGCAATATCAAGCCATCCTCGATGCGATCGCGGAGTCGGAGGTCTGGTTTGCGGAAGAGATGACAGCCTTCGACGAACGGGTGGCCGCCAAGTTCGAAGAACAAGGTGTGCAGATTCACCGGCTCGACGATGCGTCTCTCCAGGCCTGGAACGACGATGCACGGCGCACCGCCTGGCAGTACTTCATCGACCAGGTGCCCAACGGCGAAGAAGCCTTGAAAGCCGTCAACGAACCCCTGTAATGCCTCGTTTTACCGGCCGCTAGCCTTTCTGCCGGCCGGGTCGTCTCTGGTCACCGGCGCCACGCACCGGTGACCAGGTCACACTCGCGGCCCGGCCGCGCTGCCCGTCAAACCCTATGCAGAATTCCCGAATGATTGCCTGGCTGCAGGCATTGCGGCGAGGTTTCGATGCCTTGTCGCGCTTCGCTGCAGCCTTGTCGGCTGTCGCCATCGTCTTTGCTTGCTTTGCCATTACCTGGGCTGTGCTGGGCCGTGGCCTGTGGGGCATGAGCACCATCTGGGAGCTCGAAGCCAGCGTGTATTTGCTGATTTACGCCGCCTTTCTGAGTGTGGCGTACTCAGACCGCACCGGCGGACAGATTGCCATCGAGATTCTGCGCAAGCGTTTTCGGGGGCGGAGCAAGATATGGCATCGCACTCTCATGGATGTCATCTCGCTCTTTCTATTCGCGCTCCTTTTCCGCTCGGGCCTCGAGATGTTCCTTAACGTATGGGAAAACGGCTGGCGTTCCGAAACCCTGTGGGGGCCACCACTCTGGATTCCCTATCTGGCGATTCCGCTCGGTTGCGCCATCTTCATTCCGGTACTGATCCTCGACATCATCGCCCGCTTGGTGGGGATACCGGTGGCCGCCGACGACGCGATGGGGGAACATTGATATGGACCCCATCACGCTGAGTCTGGTTTCGGTCGGTGTTTTATTGGGCCTGATTGTGATCGGGGTGCCCATTGGTTACGCCTTGGCCCTGGGCACACTGGTCATGATGGCGGTGATGGGCGAGTTCGAACAGGCCGCCTATATTGCCGAGGCCGCGTTTCAATCCCTGGACTCCATCGAACTGGTGGCTCTCCCCATGTTTATTTTCATGGGCGCCATCATCGCCATCAGCCCGGCGGGCAAAGACATCTACCGCGCTCTGCATCGCCTGATTCCGATACCCGGCGGCCTGGGTGTGTCGGCGGTGGGCGGCTGCACGTTGTTTTCAGCGCTTTCGGGTTCGTCGCCCGCCACCGCAGCAGCCATCGGTTCCAGTGCCATTCCCGAGATGATCGAGCGTGGATACCCGCGCAGCCTGGCCTGCGGCATTATTGTGGGTGGCGGCACCCTGGGGATTCTGATTCCTCCCTCTATCGTGTTGCTTCTTTATGGGGTCGTCACCAAGACTTCTATCGGTCAACTTTTCATCGCGGGGATCATTCCCGGTGTTTTGATCGCACTGGTGTTTGCGGCCTATACCGTGTGGGCGATGGCTCGGCACGAAAGACGATATCCGGAGCTGGCCGCCCAGCAACGCGAAAAGGCCAAGGCCGAAGCCGCGCCATTCTGGCGCGTGGTGCCATTTTTCGTGATGATGTTCATGATCATGGTGGCCTTGTACGGCGGCTGGGCCACGCCCTCCGAAATTGCCGCAGTGGGTGCGGTGATATCGATCCTGCTGGTGCTGATCATTTATCGCGTCACCGATCTGGGGGTGTGGAAGGCACTTCTGCTCAAAACGGTGCGCGATACGTCGATGATCTTGATTATCGCGGCCTTCGCCTACTACCTGTCGCAGTTTCTGGCGTATCACGGCGCCGTGGCCGCCCTGTCTGAAGCCATGTTGGGCACCTTCGGCAGTGACTGGGCGATGTTGTTTGCCATTTGGTTGCTGATGCTGTTCCTGGGTTGCTTTCTGCCGCCATTTGCCATCGTGGTGATCGTGGCCCCCATGTTCCTGCCTTTCATTCTCGAGGCTGGCTTCAGCCCTGTCTGGTTTGGCGTTTTCATCACTCTCAACATGGAGATGGGTTGCATCACGCCCCCTCTGGGTATCAACCTGTTTGTGGTGAAAGGCATTGCGCCACAGGTATCCTCGCGCGACATCATGATGGGCGCCATGCCTTTTCTCTTGATACTCGCCGTGGCGTCATGGGTGCTGGTGGCGTTTCCAGGGTTGGCGCTCTGGTTGCCAAGCATGATGCGCTGAACCTGCTTCGCGCATCACGGGGCCTCAGGCGACGCAAGCGGTACTATCGAGGTCTTGCTCACTCGATTGATATGAAATGACGCTCACGTGGTGGTTGCTGATTGTGGTGCTTGGCATTCTGATTGGGGTGCTGGGCTTTGGCTTGCGTTCGCGCAACGGGGGCCTGATTCTGATTGGCGTAGGCTTTCTCGTCGCCCTGGGCGCCATCGTGTATAAAGCCATTCTTACTTTTGGATAATTGCGTGCGCGGCAGCCGGCAAGTGCCGGTGCTGCGAGGTCAGGAGCACCCATGTCTACCGCCAACTGGATCCGCATCGAGCGCGCCTTGCTCGATGGCGAACCCTTCATCATCGAAACTGCGCCCGCCTCGGGCGGTCAACGTATCCGGATTCGCTTCGAGCGCAAGGCCGACACTCCCATCGAAGACGACACGGTATGGCCAGATGCCGAAACGGCTCGTGGTCGGGCTTTTCAGATGGCCGACGAGTTCATTCAGCAAACCTTGCACTGAATGCTCTGCCGCGCAGCCCGGCTTGGGGGTGGCTGCGCAAGGGTGACTTTGCCGAACCATTATGTTACAATGAAAGGTTCACTGAACCTTTTGACTTTTTTGATTGCCTTTTAGTGCAAGGCCGCCCATATGCCGCTTATCACCTTACCTGATGGCTCGCAGCGCGAGTTTTCTCAACCCGTTACCGTCGCCGAGATTGCCAAATCCATTGGCAGCGGCCTGGCGCGGGCTGCGCTGGCCGGTCGGGTGCGAGAGGGTGATAGCGAACAAGCGCGTCTGGTAGATGTCAGCCACGAGATCACCGACGACGCCGAGGTAGCCATTGTTACGGCCAAAGATCCCGACGGCCTCGAAATTCTTCGGCATTCCACGGCCCACCTGTTGGCGTGGGCAGTCAAAGAGCTGTTCCCCGAGGCGCAGGTCACCATCGGCCCGGTAATCGACAACGGCTTCTACTACGATTTTTCGTATTCGCGCCCCTTCACGCCCGAAGATCTCGAGGCCATCGAAAAGAAAATGACGGAGCTCGCGCGCCGCGACGAGCCCGTGGTGCGCGAAATCTGGAATCGCGACGACGCCGTAGAGTACTTCAAATCCATCGGCGAACATTACAAGGCCGAAATCATCGCCTCGATTCCCGAAGGCGAAACCATCAGCCTGTATCGCGAGGGCGATTTCATCGACCTCTGTCGCGGCCCGCACGTGCCTTCAACTGGCAAGCTCAAGGTGTTCAAGCTGCGCAATGTCGCCGGCGCTTACTGGCGCGGCGACAGCAACAACGAAATGCTGCAACGCATTTACGGCACGGCCTGGGCCACCAAAGAAGAGCAAGACGCCTACCTCACCATGCTGGCCGAGGCCGAAAAGCGCGATCACCGACGCTTGGGCCGGGAGCTCGATCTCTTCCACATGCAAGACGAAGCCCCAGGCCTGGTGTTCTGGCACCCCAAGGGCTGGGCGCTCTGGCAGCAGGTCGAGCAATACATGCGCAAGGTGTATCAAGAAGGCGGTTATCAAGAGGTCAAAGGGCCGCAGATTCTCGAGCGCTCGCTCTGGGAAAAAACAGGTCACTGGGAAAACTACCGTGACAACATGTTTACCACCGAGTCCGAGAACCGCTATTACGCGCTCAAGCCCATGAATTGCCCGGGGCACGTGCAAATCTACAACGCACGCCTGCATTCCTATCGCGATCTGCCCCTGCGCTATGGCGAATTCGGTCAGTGCCATCGCAATGAGCCTTCGGGCGCTTTGCACGGCATGATGCGGGTTCGTGGCTTCACCCAAGACGACGGCCATATTTTCTGCACCGAAGACCAGATTCTCGACGAATGCGTGGCCTTCAGCCGTCAGTTGCAGAAGGTATATGCCGACTTCGGCTTCAACGAGGTGCTCTACAAGATCGCCACGCGCCCCGAAAAACGGATTGGGTCCGACGAAAGCTGGGACAAAGCCGAGGCCGCTCTCATCGAAAGCCTCGAGCGTATTGGCGTCGATTACCAGTTGGCTCCTGGCGACGGCGCCTTCTACGGCCCCAAGATCGAATACACCTTGCGTGACGCCATCGGCCGCGAATGGCAGTGCGGCACCATTCAGGTGGATTTCTCTATGCCGGGTCGGCTGGGCGCAGAATATGTGGATGCCAACGATCAGCGTCGTCCGCCGGTCATGTTGCATCGAGCCATTCTCGGCTCGCTCGAACGCTTCATCGGCATGTTGATCGAGAACTATGCCGGAGCCATGCCACCCTGGTTGGCGCCGGTGCAAGTGGTCGTCTGCAATATCTCAGAAAGTACGGCCGATTACGCCAAAAGCGTGGCGGAAACTCTGCAACAACAGGGTTTCCGTGCCGAAGCAGATTTGCGCGGCGAAAAGATCACTTATAAAATCAGAGCCAATAGCCTGCAAAAGTTGCCTTATATTCTTGTCGTGGGCGAAAAAGAGCGTCAGTCGGGTCAGGTGGCCGTCCGAGTACGCGGCGGCCAAGATCTTGGCACCATGCCCGTCGAAGAATTCGCGCAACTTCTGCAAGAAGATATCGCCCAGCGGCGTCAGGTCGAGTCTGTCGCTGCTGTTTCCCCTAAACAACCATAAGGAGTCGTCAACATCGCAACCCAAAGATCCAAGAACCGCATCAACGGTGAAATCCAGGCGCCTGAAGTGCGTCTGATCGGCCAAGAAGGAGAGCAACTCGGCATCTTCAAGCTGGCCGATGCTCTGCGCATGTCAGAACAAGAAGAAGTCGATCTGGTCGAAATCGCCCCCACGGCCACGCCCCCTGTGTGCCGGCTGATGGACTACGGCAAGTTCAAATACCAGGAACAAAAGCGCCAGCACGAAGCCCGACAAAAGCAGAAAACCATCCAGGTCAAAGAAGTCAAATTCCGTCCCGCCACCGACGAGGGCGACTACCAGGTGAAACTGCGCAACGTCCGGCGATTCATCGAAGAAGGCGACAAATGCAAGGTCACGTTGCGTTTCCGCGGGCGTGAAATGGCGCACCAGTCGCTCGGCATGAAGGTTCTAGAGAGGGTTCGAGACGACCTCGGCGATCTCATACAGGTCGAATCCATGCCCAAGATGGAAGGCCGTCAGATGGTCATGGTGATTTCGCCCAAGAAAAAGCCTCAACCCGGCAAATCCGCATAAAGTGAAGCATCGCTTCGGCGGTGCTTGCGTTCCGTGCACATTCGTGCCGAATCGCGGTATAATGCTGGGTTTGCTGCCGTATCGCTTGCGATCAGCGGCAAATCTACCGATACGTTCTACCAACAAGTGATGCCAGGCTAACAAGCCGGCCCGGAAGCGGGCTGCGCCCGGTGTCATGTCATAAAACGGAAGCCCTCATCATGCCCAAGATGAAAACCAAACGAGGTGCGGCCAAGCGATTCACCATTCGCAGTGGCGGCACGATCAAGCGAGGCCAAGCGTTCAAGCGCCATATCCTCACCAAGAAAACCACGAAGAACAAGCGCCAGCTCCGTGGTACTGCCCTTGTGCACGACGCCGATGTCAAGTCCGTGCGCGCCATGCTGCCTTACGCTTGATCCAGGAGTTCCAAAATGCCTCGAGTCAAACGCGGTGTCACCGCACGTGCCCGTCACAAAAAAGTTCTGGCCGCAGCCAAAGGCTATCGTGGTCGCCGCGGCAACGTATTTCGCGTTGCCAAGCAAGCGGTCATGCGCGCCGGTCAGTTCGCCTATCGCGACCGCCGCAACAGAAAGCGCACCTTCCGCGCGCTGTGGATTACCCGCATCAATGCGGCCACGCGTGAGCAGGGCTTGAGCTACAGCGCCTTCATCGCTGGTCTCAAAAAAGCCTCTATCGATCTCGACCGCAAGGTTCTGGCCGATATGGCTGTTCACGACAAAGCCGGTTTTGCCGCTATCGTGCAGCAGGCCAAGGCTGCCCTGGCGGCCTGATCTCAGGTTCACTGTTTTGTGTTGCCGGTTTGCCCAAGGCCTGCCGGAAACCATCCATCAACGGGGCTGATCACAGCCCCGTTTGTCTTTCTGGCTCCTTTGGGGCTCCATCGCCGAGGATTCACGGATGACTTCCGATCTCGACCAACTGATCGACACGGCTGCAGAAGCCTTTGCCCAAGCTGCCGATTCTGCCGCTCTCGAGAATGCCAAGGCCCGTTTCCTGGGCAAGCATGGCGCGATTACCGACCTGCTGAAAGGGTTGGGCCGCCTGGAGGCTCAGGAGCGGCGCGAAGCTGGCGCCAAGATCAACCAAGCCAAGGCCCGCATCGAAGCCCTGCTTACCGAGCGTCGTCAGGCCCTGGCCGATGCCAAGCTACAGGCACGACTCGCCGAAGAAACGATCGATGTGTCGCTGCCCGGGCGCGGTCGGGGGCAGGGTGGTGTGCACCCGGTAATGCGCACCTGGCAGCGCATCGAAGACATCTTTCATTCCATTGGCTTTGACGTGGCTGACGGGCCCGAGATCGAGAACGACTGGACCAACTTCACTGCGCTCAACAACCCCGAAAACCACCCGGCTCGATCCATGCAGGATACCTTTTACGTGGATATGAACGACGCCGGTGGTTTGCCCTTGCTGTTACGCACCCACACTAGCCCCATGCAGGTTCGTTATGCGCGCATGCACAAGCCGCCGATTCGGGTAATTGCGCCCGGACGCACCTATCGGGTAGATAGCGACGCCACCCATTCGCCGATGTTCCATCAGGTGGAGGGCCTATGGATCGACGAGAACATCTCGTTTGCCGATCTCAAGGGCGTCTACAGCCACTTTTTGCGCGAATTCTTCGAAACCGACGATCTCGTGGTTCGGTTCCGGCCCTCATTCTTTCCCTTTACCGAACCCTCGGCCGATATCGACATGATGTTCACCGTAGGGCCCAACATAGTGCAGTGGCTCGTAATTTCCGGCAGCGGCCAGGTGCACCCTTCCGTGGTGAAAAACTTCGGTCTCGACCCCGAACGCTACATCG
>JAJUJN010000023.1 GCA_029265335.1 Alcaligenaceae bacterium | reverse complement strand
CTCTGGAGCATTTAAAGGTGCCTTGCGGGGTCATTGGCACGCTGGGGGCGCGTCTGCCCGGCGGCAACACGCTCGACACCCGGCTCACCACCCCAGACGGGGTGAGCCTGCAACGAGTGCTGGCAACGATGCGCGACGCAGGCGCCCGGGTGGTGGCGCTAGAAGCTTCATCCATCGGGCTGGCCCAGGGTCGTCTCGACGCAGTGCAAATACGGCTGGCGGCTTTCACCAACCTCACCCGAGATCATCTGGATTATCACGGTGATATGGCCAGCTACGCGGCGGCCAAAGCGCGCCTGTTCCGCTGGCCCGGCTTGCAGGCTGCGGTGTGCAACGCCGACGACGCCTTCGGTTGTGAGCTGTTGGCCGCCGACGACGTCAGCGCAGAGCGCTGGAGCTACGGCTGGCGTCGCCCGGTTGAGTCGGGCGCGCCTCGACATGTGAGCGCCACAGACGTACAGATCAACGCCCATGGGGTGAGCTGCCGCATGAGCGACGACAGCGGCGCGGTGCCGGTACAGGCAAACGTACTCGGCGCGCACAATGTCGACAACCTGCTGCTGGTGGCGGCGCTATTGCGTGCGTTGGGGCACGCCTGGGCGCCAGTGGCCTCGGCGCTGGCACAGCTGCAGCCCATCGCGGGCCGACTCGAGCGCGTGAGCTTGCCCGAGTCGGGGAAAGCGCCGACTGAACTACCTTTGGTGGTCGTAGATTACGCGCACACGCCAGACGCGCTGGAACAGGTGCTGAAGACCCTGCGGCCGCTGGTGCCACACGGCAAGGGCAAGCTCCATTGCGTGTTCGGCTGCGGAGGTAATCGTGACCCGGGCAAACGCCCTGAGATGGGGCAAGTCGCTGGGACACACGCCGATACGGTGTGGGTGACCAGCGACAATCCGCGCGATGAAGAGCCGGCGAGCATCATCCGCGACATCATGGCAGGTTGGCCGGCGGCTGCCGAAACCTGGCAAGTGGAGCCGGAGCGCGCCCGTGCCATCGTGAAAGCCATTGCGGCGGCGGGGCCCCACGACGTGATTCTGCTCGCGGGCAAGGGTCACGAAACGTGGCAGGAGCGCGCGGGCAAGCGGGAGCCCTTTCACGACGCAGCCTGGGCCAGGCTCGGCCTCTTGTGGCGCAACTCCCCCCGCGTTTCCACCGATAGCCGCGATCTGCAGGCCGGCGATCTGTACATTGCCTTGCGAGGTGAACGATTCGACGGCAACGATTTTGCCGGGGATGCCTTGCGAGCGGGAGCTTGCGCCGCAGTGGTGTCCAGCGCCGCCGTCACGGGCCCTGGCCTGTGCCTGCCGCTCGGAGACGGGCTTTCGGTGCTGCACCATTTGGCGGCATGCCGGCGCGACGCCTGGCCCCGACCGCTGATCGCGGTCACCGGCAGCAACGGCAAAACCACCACAAAAGAAATGATTGCCGCCATTTTGCGCGCCTGGCAGGGCGACGCGGCTGTGCTGGCTACACGGGGCAACCTTAACAACGAGATCGGCGTGCCGCTCACCCTGCTGGAGCTGCGGCCGGAACATCAGTTGGCGGTGGTGGAGCTGGGCATGAACCACCCGGGTGAGATTGCCGTGCTGGCAGCTCTGGCCAAGCCCAATGTGGGTCTGGTCAACAACGCCCAGCGGGAGCATCAGGAGTTCATGCACAGCGTGCGCGCGGTGGCCGAAGAAAACGGCCAGGTGCTTGTGGCCTTGGCCGATGACGGCGTGGCGGTGTTTCCCAACGACGATGAGCATGCAACGCTCTGGCAGTCGTTGGCTGGAAGCAAGCAAGTGATGAGGTTCGCCATGGCCGGCACGGCTGAGGTGAGGGCGCAGGAAGTGGAGTTGGGCGCCGATGGCTCGCGGGTGCTGATAGACACGCCGAATGGTGAACAACGGCTGCGCATTCCGGTACCCGGATTGCACAATGTGCACAACGCGCTGGCGGCTACCGCATGCTGCTTGGCGGTGGGCTGCCCGCTGCCCGTGGTAGCCCAGGGTTTGGCGCGCTTCCAGCCCGCGCCGGGTCGTTTGGTCGCCGACGAGGTGATCGACGGAGTGATGGTGATAGACGATACCTACAACGCCAACCCGGATTCTGTGCGGGCGGCCATCGATGTTCTGGCCGCCATGACCGGGCCGCGCGCTCTGGTGCTGGGCGACATGGGAGAAGTGGGAGAAGCGGGCCCCGAAATGCACGCCGAAGTGGGCGCCTATGCACGCGAGCGCGGCATCGAACATTTGTTCGGCCTGGGCGACGCCGTGGCGTATAGCGTGGCCGCTTTTGGTCCCGCCGGAGTACACGCGAAAGACGCCGAGGCCGTGGTGGCGGGATTGCTCGACGTCCGGCCGGCCAGCGCTTTGTTCAAGGGTTCGCGCTTCATGCGCATGGAAACTGTTTTGCAGGCCTGGCGCAAACGCCTGGTGGGCGGGTCGGGAGGCTCCGATGTTGCTTGAACTCGCGCGTTGGCTCGAACCTCACTGGAGCGCCTTCGGCGTCTTCAACTACATCACCTTGCGCGCCGTGCTGGCCTGCGGCACGGCCTTGCTCTTTGGTCTGGCCGCGGGGCCCTGGGTGATCCGCCGGCTCACCGAGCTCAAGATCGCGCAAGCGGTGCGTACCGACGGGCCGCAGACGCATCTGGTGAAAAGCGGCACACCCACCATGGGTGGCGCACTCATTCTCATTGCCATCGGCTTGTCCACCTTGCTGTGGGCCGACTGGAGCAACCGCTTCGTGTGGGTGATCATGCTCGTCACCTTCGGTTTCGGTTGGATCGGTTGGGCCGACGACTACCGCAAGGTGGTTCATCGCGATCCCAACGGCATGCCGGCGCGCGAAAAATTCTTCTGGCAAGCGCTCATCGGCCTGGTAGCCGCCGCCTATCTCGCGTTCGCCGTGGCTGCACCCTCGGGGGAGGCCATGTGGCCGCTGTTCAAAGCCTGGCTCTCGAGCGGGCTCACCCAGCCGCTACCCGAACGCGCCGACCTCATCGTGCCTTTCTTCAAGAGCGTCAGCTATCCGCTGGGTGTGTTCGGCTTCATTGTGCTCAGCTGGCTGGTGATCGTGGGCAGCAGCAATGCGGTGAACCTTACCGACGGCCTCGATGGCCTGGCGATCATGCCCACTGTGATGGTGGGCAGTGGACTGGGCGTCTTCGCCTATGTGGTGGGCCGTACCGACTATTCGAAATATCTGCTGTTTCCCTATATTCCGGGCGCCTCGGAGCTCATGGTGATTTGTGCCGCGCTGGCCGGTGCCGGGTTGGCCTTCCTGTGGTTCAACGCCTATCCCGCCCAGGTTTTCATGGGCGACGTGGGGGCGTTGGCGCTGGGTGGGGCGTTGGGCACCATGGCCATCATCGTGCGCCAGGAAATTGTGCTGTTCATCATGGGAGGTGTGTTCGTTGCCGAAACGGTGTCGGTGATGTTGCAGGTGGCGTGGTTCAAGTACACCCGCTATCGCTATGGCGAAGGCAGACGGATTCTGCGCATGGCCCCTTTGCATCATCACTTCGAAGTCGGCGGCTGGAAGGAAACGCAGGTGGTGATTCGGTTCTGGATCATCACCATGATGCTGGTGCTGGTTGGTCTTTCCACTCTCAAGTTGCGGTGATCGAATATGAGTGAACTCGAGACCTCCGCCGCTGCGCCCACCCATGCTCTGGTGGTGGGCCTGGGCACGACCGGGCTGGCAGCCGCACGCTGGCTGCAGCGCGACGGCGTGCGCCTGCGCATTGCCGATACCCGAACAGCGCCTCCCCAGCTCGAGCTGGCTAAAACAATGCTTCCCGCTGCGCAACTGCAGCTGGGGCTCACCGAGTTCGACGCGGATCTGCTGCGCGACGACATCGACCTCGTGGTGTTGAGTCCCGGCCTGGCACTCAGTTCACCGCCACTGGCGCCCCTGCTGGCCGCGGCCAATGAGCGGGCGATCGACGTGGTGGGCGAAGTGGAATTGTTCGCCCGTGCCTTGGCGCGCTTGCAGCACACCAGCGATTATCGTCCTCGTGTGCTGGGTGTCACCGGCACCAACGGCAAGACCACGGTGACCGCAGCCACCGCCTTCCTGCTCGAGTCTTGCGGCATCGCGGTAAGGCCGGCAGGCAATATTGGCCCGTCGGTGCTGGAAGCTCTTGCCGACGCGGTGGAAAACGAGCAGCTACCGGACGTCTGGGTGCTGGAGCTGTCGAGTTTTCAGCTGGAAACGGTGCACAGTCTGCGTCTACATGCCGCCGTGGTGCTCAACGTGAGCGAAGACCATCTCGATTGGCATGGCGATCTTGAGAGCTACGCGGCGGCTAAAGCCCGAATCCTGAGCTTTGCAGAGCAACGCATCGTGAGCCGCGACGACCCCGTAGTGCGAGCCATGGTGGCCGACCTTGGCGATACGGCGGTGCGTAGCTTCGGTTCGGATTTGCCTGAGCTGGCTGAAGACCTCGGTGTGGACCATGCCACGGGCCTGGTCTGGCTGGTGGTGGCCGATCGCCCCGAATTCGCCGCTGGACCGGCCCCACGCCGGCGCAAGAACCAGCCCCCTCCGGGCCGCGACACCGGCGAACTCAACCGGCTGATGCCCGCCGATGCGCTGCTCGTGCGCGGCGCCCACAACTGGCTCAATATGCAGGCCGCTCTTCTGCTGGCCCGCTCACTCGAGCTGCCGTGGGCCTGCCTGCTGCGCGAGGTGCGTCACTATCGTGGCGAGCCGCACCGGCTGGCCTGGGTGCGCGATGTCGCCGGCGTGGAGTATGTGGACGACAGCAAGGGTACCAATGTGGCGGCTACGCTGGCTGCGCTGCAAGGCTTGGAGCGTCGTGCGGTGCTCATCGCCGGCGGTGAAGGCAAGGGGCAGGATTTCGGACCGCTGGTGAGTGCCGTGAGCGCGCATTGTCGGGCTGTGGTGCTGATCGGCAAGGATGCCGATCGCCTGGCCAGCACGCTCGCGCCTGCCGGGGTACCGCTGCAGCATGCCAATTCCATAGATGACGCCGTGTCGCAGGCAGCGGCGCTGGCCCAGCGCGGCGATGTGGTGTTGCTGTCGCCTGCCTGCGCCAGCCTGGATATGTTCGACGACTACATTCACCGCGCCCGCGCCTTCACCAATGCGGTGGAGCAGCTGGCGCTCGAGGCGGGGGAGATATAGGCATGGCCGGCAATCCTTCCCGCACCCTGTCGAACGCCGGCGTGAACGCCATCCGGCCCGGGCGCACACGCATGCTGAGCTACGACCGCGGCTTGCTGCTCGCCGTGACAGGCTTGGTGCTGTTCGGTTTGGTAATGGTTTATTCCGCGTCGGTGGCATTGGCTGACGGTCCGCGTTTCGGCAGCATCGATCGCCATCATTTCCTTGTGCGGCACGGTATTTTCCTGGCCTTGGGTTGCGTGGCTGCGGCTTTTGTTTTCACCATCAATCTGGAAATCTGGCAGAAGGCGGCGCTGCCGTTATTTCTCGTATCCCTCGTGTTGCTGGTGGCGGTACTGATTCCTGGCATTGGGCGTGAGGTGAATGGCTCCTGGCGCTGGTTGCCCCTGGCCTTCGGCATTCATCTTCAACCGTCGGAAGTGATGAAGCTCGCCGCCTTGCTCTATGCCGCCGATTACACCGCGCGCAAGCAAGCCCACATGCAGGCCTTCTGGCGCGGCTTCGTGCCCATCGCAGCTGCGATGGGCCCCGCCGGGTTGCTGCTGTTGCTCGAGCCCGATCTGGGCGCGTTCGTGGTGATCGTGGCCGTCACCATGGGCATCCTGTTTCTGGGCGGCATCAATAGCCGCCTCTTTGCCAGTCTTACCGTGGTCATGGGCGGAATGTTCCTCGCCCTCATTTGGCTTTCGCCCTGGCGGCGTGCCCGGTTGTTTGCCTACCTCGACCCCTGGGACGAATCGAACGTGCTCAGCCAGGGTTACCAGCTTTCGCATTCGTTGATTGCGATCGGCCGCGGTGAATGGCTGGGCGTGGGCCTGGGCGGCAGCATCGAGAAGCTGCACTATCTTCCCGAAGCTCACACCGACTTCATCCTTGCCGTGATTGGCGAGGAGCTGGGCTTTGTCGGCATCTTTCTGGTGCTCGCCATGTTTGCCTTTCTGGTGCGACGCGCTTTCGAGATCGGGCGTCAGGCCGTGGCCATGGACCGCACCTTCAGTGGCCTGGTGGCCCAGGGGGTAGGGCTCTGGTTGGGAGTGCAGGCACTCATCAATATGGGCGTCAGCCTGGGAGTGTTGCCCACCAAGGGGCTCACGCTGCCGTTCATCAGCTACGGCGGTTCGGCGCTGGTGATGAATCTTTGCGCGGTGGCGCTGCTGATGCGCGTGGACTACGAGAATCGCATCTTGATGCGGGGAGGTCGAGTATGACGTCGCTCGCACCCACGCTGCTCGTGATGGCCGGCGGCACTGGCGGCCACATCATGCCTGGTCTGGCGGTGGCTAGCCTGCTGCGGGAGCGAGGCTGGGAGGTGGCCTGGCTGGGCAACCCCGAGGCCATGGAGGGCAGGTTGGTGCCCGAGCAAGGCATCCCACTGGCGGCCGTGAGGTTCAGCGGCTTGCGCGGCAAGGGCTGGTCTGCCCGATTGGCGTTGCCCTGGCGTCTTCTGCGCGCGCTGTGGCAGGCATGGCGGGCCATCGGTCGCATCCGGCCCACCGTGGTGCTGGGCCTGGGCGGTTATGTGGCCTTCCCCGGTGGCGTAGTGGCCCGCTTGCGCGGCGTGCCGATGGTAGTGCATGAGCAGAACGCGGTAGCGGGCCTCACCAACCGCGCACTGGCGCGGCTGGCCAGGCGCGTGCTCTGCGGTTTTCCCAATACACGCGGTCTGGACGGCGCCGAAGTGGTGGGCAACCCGGTCCGTCAAGAGATTGCCGCTTTGCCTGTGCCGCGCGAACGTTGGGCCGGCCGGGCCGGGCCCCTGCGATTGCTGGTGCTGGGCGGAAGCCTGGGCGCCCAGGCACTCAATACCGTAGTGCCGCAGGCTTTGGCGCAGCTGCGCGCCGAAGGGGGCGATTTGCCTCAGGTGACGCATCAGGCCGGGCAAGCTCACCTCGAGGCCTTGCAGGGGAATTATGAGTCAGCAGGCGTAGCCGCCGATTGCCTCGCCTTCGTTGACGACATGGCCGCGGCGCTGGGGCAGGCCGACCTGGTGATCTGCCGGGCGGGGGCAATGTCGGTGGCCGAGATCGCAGCCGCTGGTGTGCCGGCCTTGTTCGTGCCTTTCCCGCACGCGGTCGACGATCATCAAACTGTCAATGCCCAGCATTTGGTGCATGCCGGCGGGGCCTGGCTCCGTCAGCAGAGTGAGCTCGATGCCTCATGGCTGGCGCAATGGCTGGCCGCGCGTGAACGCAGCGAGCTGCTGAGGGTGGCCGAGCTCGCCAGGGCCCAGGGGCAAGCCGATGCCACCGAGCGCATCGCCGACATCTGCACGGAGACTGCCGGCGAGGACAGATCATGAAATACCGCATTCAAAACATTCATTTCGTGGGTATCGGTGGCGCCGGCATGAGTGGTATCGCCGAAGTGCTGTTGACCATGGGATATCAAGTGAGCGGTTCGGACTTGGTAGATACGCCGGTCACGCGCCGCCTGGCCAATCTGGGCGCCCGCATCACGCTTGGTCACGACGCGGCCAATATTGCTGGTGCCCATGCACTGGTGACCTCGACCGCGGTCACCTCCCATAACCCCGAGGTGCTGGCAGCGCGGTCGGCTGGCATTCCGGTGGTGCCGCGTGCCCTGATGCTGGCCGAACTGATGCGACTGAAGCGCGGTATCGCGATTGCAGGCACGCACGGCAAGACCACCACCACGAGTCTGGTGGCCAGCGTGTTGGCCGCCGGCGAGCTCGATCCCACCTTTGTGATTGGCGGCCGCCTGAACTCGGCTGGCGCCAACGCTCGTTTGGGCCAGGGCGACTTCATCGTGGTTGAGGCAGATGAGTCGGACGCTTCCTTCCTCAATCTGTTGCCGGTGATGGCAGTGATCACCAATATCGACGCCGATCATATGGACACTTACGGTCACGATCTCACGCGACTTAAGACGGCGTTCATCGACTTCACCCAGCGCTTGCCCTTTTACGGCAGCGTGATCGCCTGCCTGGACGATCGCAACGTGCGCGAGATTCTGCCGCTCATTTCTCGTCCGGTCACCACCTTCGGGCTGAATCACGACGCGCAAGTGCGAGCCGTGGATGTGCGTGCCGACGGGCCGGCCATGCGCTTTCGGGTGCAGGCCAGTGAGCCGACGGAAGCGGCTTTCGACGTGCGCCTCAATATGCCGGGTGAACACAACGTGCGCAACGCCCTGGCGGCCATCGCCGTGGGCTTGGAGCTGGGTGTGTCGCCGGCCGCCATCGGCGACGCCCTCACACGTTTCACCGGTGTCGGGCGCCGCTTTGCGCGCTACGAGGGCGTGCGGGTGCCGGCCGCGCAGGGCGGAGGCAAATTCACGCTGATCGACGACTATGGCCACCACCCGGCGGAAATGGCCGCCACGGTGGCGGCTGCGCGCGGGGCGTACCCCGATCGCCGCATCGTGCTGGTCTTTCAGCCGCACCGTTACACGCGCACGCGCGATTTTTTCGAGGAGTTTGTTCAGGTGTTGGGTGAAGCGGATGCCGTATTGCTCACCGAGGTCTATCCGGCCGGCGAGGCGCCGATTCGCGTGGCCGATGGCCGCGCCTTGAGCGCGGCCCTTCAGGCCGCAGGGCGGGTGATGCCGGTTTTCATCGAAGACGTCCGCGAGCTTCCGGGCGAGGTTCTGAAATTCGTCCGTCCCGACGACGTGGTGGTGGTGATGGGTGCGGGGTCCGTGAGCAGTGTTCCGGCCGAGATCATCGACCGGACAGGACTCGATGGGGAGGGCGCATGACTCAGAACGATCTGGGCCGGGTGGGGGTGCTCTACGGCGGTCGCTCCGCCGAACGGCAGGTATCGCTGCGTTCTGGTGAAGGCGTGTATGAAGCCCTGCGCAGTCGTGGCGTAGACGCGCACCTCTTCGATACCGGCCATCGCTCGCTGGGCGATCTGGCCAACGCTGGCTTCGATCGCGTTTTCATTGCCCTGCATGGACGCTGGGGCGAAGACGGCACGATCCAGGGCGCACTCGAGTTGCTGGAACTCCCTTATACCGGCAGCGGCGCCGCCGCGTGCGCACTGGCGATGGACAAGATCGTGACCAAGCAGGTGTGGCTGCAGCAAGGCTTGCGCACACCCGACTTCGTCGCACTCGAGCCCGGTTTCGACGCCGATGCGGTGGCCCGCCAGCTGAAACTGCCTCTTATCGTCAAGCCCAGTCGTGAGGGTTCCACCCTGGGGCTCACGCGGGCGCGCAGCACAGCCGACATTCACGCGGGTTATCAGCTGGCTGCGCGCTACGACCCTTTGGTGCTGGCCGAGCAAATGGTGGTTGGCCGCGAACTCACGGTGGCGGTGCTGGGGAAGGGCGGTTCAGCTGAGGCGTTGCCCATCATCGAGATCGTCGCGCCTGGTGGCAACTACGACTACATGCACAAGTACCACTCCAACGAAACGCGCTACCTGTGCCCGGCAGACTTGTCGGCGGCCGCCGCCGCGGAAGTGAACGAACTGGCCCTGGCGGCTTATCGCGCCGTCGGCTGCGAAGGTTGGGGGCGTGTGGACATCATGCTCGATGCCCAGGACACGCCGTGGCTCCTGGAGGTCAATACATCACCTGGAATGACTGGACATTCTCTCGTGCCCATGGCCGCCGCGGCTGTGGGAATGAATTATGCCGATCTGTGCCTGCGCATTCTGCGTACGGCAAGTTGCAAGCTGACCCCATCGCCTGCGGCAACGCAGAGCGATGTCAACCCGTGAGACGCCGTGTGGAACAACGCCCGCTTCCTCAACTTCATCGCCAACGGCTTGATTGTCGTGGCACTGAGCGCGTTTGCCATCGGCATGCTCTATTGGCTGGCTCATTTGCCAGTGTTCAACCTCAACCGAGTGGTGGTCGAGCCGGCGTCGGGTGCGAGCTTGCAACGGGTGTCGGCCGCCAGCTTGCGCGGCAACGTTGCGCAGCAAGTGGGGGGCAATTTCTTCACCACCGACCTGGATGCGGTGCGGCAGGTATTCGAGAGCGTGCCCTGGGTGAGCCGCGCCATGGTGCGGCGCGAGTGGCCCAATGCGCTGCGGGTGCAGCTCCAGGAACACCAGCCGCTGGGTCTGTGGACCGACACACAAGTGTTGAACACCCGCGGTCGGCCCTTCACCGCCAACCAGGCCGAGGCCGAGGGGCCGGATGGCGGGCCCTTGCCGATCTTTGCCGGGCCCGAGGGTTCGGGCCCGCTCGTGCGCCGGCGGTATTTCGAGCTGATGGAATGGCTGCGCCCAACGGGTCTCTACCCGGTGAGGCTTACCTTGAGTGCACGGCACGCCTGGGAAGCCGAACTGAACAATGGGATCGTGCTTTATCTGGGTCGCGACCCGGGTTCCGATTTCACTCAAGGAGACCCCGATCGGGCCGTGCCTGCGGGTGTGCCTGCCGCGTTGCGGGTGCAGCGCTTCGTGCGCAGCCTGCCTTCGTTGCAAGAGAGTTTGCCGCAGCCGATTCAGTCTGTGGACCTGAGGTATCCGGACGGGTACGCCCTGAAGTTGAACGGGGACGCCCCGACCACCAAGGAATGATCTGAACAACCATGAATATGACCCGAGACACAAAAGACCTGATCGTTGCCCTGGACATTGGTACCAGCAAAGTGGTGGCGGTCGTGGCCGAGATGCTGCCGGAGGGCCGCTTCGAGGTATTGGGCCTAGGCCAGCACGATTCGCGCGGCATGCGCAAGGGCGTGGTGGTGAATATCGAGAGCACGGTGAATTCCATCCAGCATGCGCTGGAAGAAGCCGAGCTCATGGCCGATTGCAAGATCCGTGATGTGTTCACCGGCATAGCGGGGAGTCATATTCGCAGCTTCAACTCCAGCGGCATGGTGGCGATCAAGGACAAGGAAGTGACCTCCACCGACGTCGCCCGGGTGCTGGAAACCGCCAAGGCCATCAACATTCCTACCGATCAGCAGGTGCTGCATGTGCTCACCCAGGAGTACATCGTCGACGGCCAGGAGGACATCCGCGAGCCGATCGGCATGAGCGGTATCCGGCTCGAAGTGCGCGTGCATATCGTGACGGGCGCGGTGAGCGCCGCACAGAACATCGTGAAGTGTGTGCGCCGTTGCGGCCTCGAGGTGGAAGACCTCATTTTGCAGCCGATCGCCTCCAGCCTGTCTTGCCTCACGCCCGACGAAAAGGAACTGGGTGTGGTGCTGGTGGACATCGGCGGCGGCACCACCGACGTCGCCATTTATACCGGCGGCGCCATTCGGCATACGGCCGTGATTCCGATTGCGGGCGATCAGATCACCGGCGATATCGCCGCCGCACTGCGCACCCCCACGCCCGAGGCCGAAGAAATCAAGCTTCGGCACGGGTTGGCCAAGCAGATGCTCGCCGGTACTGAAGAACGCATCGAAGTTCCCGGTCTGGGCGACCGTGGCCCGCGGCAACTGTCGCGTCAGGCGCTCGGTGCGGTGATCGAGCCGCGGGTGGAAGAGCTCTTTGGGCTGGTGCAGCAAGTGGTGCGCGACTCCGGCTACGACGATCTGCTGTCGTCGGGCGTGGTGCTCACCGGCGGTTCTTCGCAGATGACCGGCATGGTGGAGCTGGCCGAGGACGTATTCCTCAAGCCAGTACGCATCGCCGTGCCCGACTACCACGGCGGTCTGGCCGACGTGGTGTGCAACCCCAGATTCTCCACGGCCATGGGTCTGTTGCTGGAAGCACAGACGCAGCACATCCGTGGTCGAGTACGGCCGCCGCAGGGTGGCGGCTTCAAGCAGGTGCTGGCACGCATGCGTGACTGGTTCCGCGGCAACTTCTGACCTTGGGAGGGGATTCCATGTGGCGTGTGACAAGGAGTGTGATCCGATGAACGAATCCAGCCATGACCGATTATCGAATTTGACCAACCGCAGTACGAATTTCGGGGCGAAGGCTCGTCCCACTTGTTTTGAACCTGGCAGCGAAAGTGGCCGCTCGACAAGGCCGAACTTGAATGCCATTCACTTTTTCCAGGAGAGGGCCTTATGAGTATTGATTTCAAGATGCTCGACAATGAGCACGAGAACGGCGCCGTCATCAAGGTCGTGGGCGTCGGGGGTGCCGGAGGCAACGCCGTCGCTCACATGATCCGGCGCGACGTACAGGGTGTGGATTTCATCTGCGCCAATACCGACGCCCAGGCTTTGGTCGAAACCGGCGCGCCCGTGCAGATCCGCCTGGGTCGCAGCGGACTGGGCGCAGGCGCCAAGCCCGATCAGGGCCGGGCGGCCGCCGAAACCGCGCGTGACGCCATCCGCGAGGCACTCGAGGGCGCCAATATGGTTTTCCTCACTGCCGGTATGGGCGGCGGCACCGGCACGGGCGCTGGCCCGGTGGTGGCGGAAGTGGCCAAGGAAATGGGCATCCTCACCGTGGGGGTGGTCACCAAGCCCTTCGCCTTTGAAGGCACCAAACGCATGCAAATCGCCGAAGAAGGTATTCGCGAGTTGTCGCAACAGGTGCATTCGCTGATCGTGGTGCTGAACGAGAAGCTGCAGGAAGTGATCGATGAAGACGCTACCTTCGAAGATTGCTTCAAGATGGCCGACGACGTGCTCCACAATGCTTGCGCCGGTATCGCCGAGATCATCAACGTGAAGGGCAACATCAACGTTGACTTCCAGGATCTCACCACCATCATGAGCGAACCCGGCCAGGCCATGATGGGCACGGCGGTGGCCTCGGGCGAAGATCGAGCACGCAAGGCAGCAGAAGAAGCCATCGCTTGCCCCCTGCTCG
>JAJUJN010000466.1 GCA_029265335.1 Alcaligenaceae bacterium | reverse complement strand
GTGGTCATGGAACGTCCAGCTGGGGGTAATGATGAAGTCGCCCGGGTGCATGGTGGTGCGCTCACCATTAACCGCGGTATAGGCCCCGCTGCCTTCTACAATGAAGCGCAACGCCGACTGAGTGTGGCGGTGACTGGGTGCCCATTCTTTGGGCAGCAGCAGCTGCATGCCCAGATACATGGCCGGGCTCACCTTCATGTTCTCGAGCCCATGACCGGGGTTGGCCAACACCAGCACACGGCGCTCGGCCTTCTCGATGGGGGTGAGTTCGCCCGCTTGCATGAGCAGGGGCCGCAGCGTGTCGTAACGCCAATGGATGGGCTTGGTGTTGCGGCTTGGGATGCCGGGAGGCAGCACGGCGCGCAGGCTGGGCCACAGCGGCACCAGATTGGGCTCGGTGAGGGAGTCGCGGTATTCCTGCGGCAAATCCTCGAGGGTACCGAGAGCGTTGGGATCGAATTTCGCGTTCATGATTTCTCCTGCAAGGGTCTGACTGGAGTCAGAGCTGTTGTTCGTGGGCTTCTTGGCAAGGCAGGCAACGTGCTGCGGCAGGCCAAGCCTCTAGACGGGCGAGTGCTATGGGTTCTTCGCAATCGATGCAGACGCCGTAGGTGCCGGCTTCGATGCGATTGAGTGCGGCCTGCACCACCAGAAGCTCGCGATGATCGCGTTCGGCTTCGGCTTCGTGCAGGTTGGCTTCTTCGGCTCGGTCGGCGAGGTCTTTTTGATCGATCACTTCTCGGCCAACCGTATCGGTGCCGGTAAGAACTTCGGCCTGGGCGTCATCCAGTTCGCCCATCAACTCGCGCTTGCGAGCTTGGAGGCGCTGCTGGAATTGCTCCAGTTGTTGGGTGGTCAGTTTGGCCATGGTGAGAGTTTGCCATCAGATTGTGTTGGGAGATATGCGCGACATCAAACTTTGGTCACGCACGGTAAGTTCTTGCCCGCGGAGGTCTTGCGGTTGGTGGTCGGTGAGCCAGGCAATGGCGGAGGCCGATTTTTGCGGCGGATCGAGCTGCTCGCGCGTCAGCTGGCTCACCGGGTTGATGCCCGAGGCTCGGATCTTGCCTTGCATGGGGGTATCGACCACGCCGGGTTGTAATCCATATATGGCGACGTTTTCGCCATATTCCAGATGCAGGCTGCGGGTGAACATGGCCGCGCCGGCTTTGCTGGCGCTGTAGGCCGACCAACCCTCGAGCGGGCGCACGCTGGCGCCGGTGGACACGTTCACGATCGACGGAGCCGGGCTGCGCAGCAAGTGGGGCAGGCTGGCATGCACCATGTAATACACCCCAGTGAGGTTCACGGTAATGGCTTGCGCCCATTCGGCGGGCTCAGTTTGGTCGATAAGGCCGATGGGCGCAATGACCCCGGCGTTGTTCACCAGGGCGTCGAGCCGTCCATAGGCGTTGATGGCTTGCTGCACGGCCGCTTGCGCGGAGGCGTAGTCGCCCACGTCGCAGGGCACTGCGGTTGCCGCGCCGCCAAGGCTTTCGATCTGGGCCAGCACTTCATTGGCCTTATGGGGTTGACGCACGGCGAGCACCACGCGCAGACCACGCTCCGCCAATGCCAAGGCGGTGGCCGCCCCGATGCCGCTAGCGGCGCCTGTGACCAAAGCAACGCGTGAGTCAGACATTCAAAAACCTCCTGAAACTATGGCTGAAAGCGGCGGCGGTGCAGTTCACGCACCTGTTCCGCCAGCTCGGGCACGGGCCCATGGGCTTCAACGCCGGGTGCCACCTCGTTTATGGATAGCGGCCGCACCGGCGCGGGTGGGGCGCCGAACTCGGCCAGCCAGGCACTGAGTTGCTCAGACGAACTGACGAACACGATGCGCCCCAGCCCTAC
>JAJUJN010000145.1 GCA_029265335.1 Alcaligenaceae bacterium | reverse complement strand
CCATCGACGAAGGCCTCAACGAACACGGCTACATCATTCCGGGCCTGGGCGACGCGGGTGACCGCATCTTCGGCACCAAGCAGAAGCATTGACTGCCGCGGTGCGAATGCCTTGAACACACGGTTGAGGAGTTACTCAGATCTCGATCTCGCCCGGGCCGATCTCGCCCGGGCGTACGCGCGAGGCGTTGATACGGATGCAACGCTCGACGGCAGCGTCACGAAGATGCGTTACGGGGTGAATTCGCCGATGAAAATCGAAGGATCCACTCTCACCCCGTTGAGACTGACGTTCCAGTGCAAGTGAGGGCCGGTGGCGCGACCGGTGGCTCCAACTTTGCCCACCACCTCGCCGCGGCTGACCTGGTCGCCCACGGCTACGTCGATGGCCGACAGATGGCAGAACATGCTGATCAGGCCTTGACCGTGGTCCAGGAACACGGTTTTGCCATTGAAGAAGTAATCACCCACCAACACCACTTCGCCATCGGCCGGCGCCTTGACCGGCGTGCCTTGGGGCACGGCAAAATCCAGGCCGGAATGCGGGTTGCGCTCTTCGCCGTTAAAGAAGCGACGCAAGCCGAAGGGGCTCGAGAGCGGTCCATCCACCGGCTTGTCGAAGTACAGATTGCTGGGCTGGTTGGGTGAAAAGCGCGCATAGGCGGCCAGTTGTTCGTCGAGCTCGCGACGGATTCGACGCAAATCTTCAGGATTGGGGTTCACCTGCCGACGGTTTTTCAACGTAATGTGCTGTTCGCGGTAATGACGGCCTGCGACATCAAAAGACACCTTTTGACGCGACCCATCCGGCCAGGCCACTTCCAATTGCTGGGTGCCCGGTTTGACGTCGAGCGGGATGCCGGCAATGGCGATCCACCGCCTGCCTTCTTCGCGCAGCACCAACAAGGGTTGGTCTTGGTACCAGGCGCGAGGCGCTTCGGCTTGGCTGCCCAGACCGACCACCGCCACACCACCGGGCACCGGGCGGTTCAGAAGCCGGGTGAGAAAACCTTCGGCCTGCGCTGCGCCGGCGGCACTCAGCAAGAGTACGAGCAACGAGCCAACGGCATATCGACGAAACCACAGAGCAAAAGAAGAAAAACCAGGCATCACGACACCCAGGACAAGTTGAAAAAGTGAATCGCGGCGAGGCATGACGAGCACGGTGTTGGCAGCCAGCCGATTCCGGCAAACCGCCGGTCGTAGCGGGCGCCGCGTTTGCCCCCCGCGCATTCCCGCAGGATAATTGCTTATTTGATTTTGGCGCTACGGCGCGCGGATTCTGTCATGGCCACACCCGATTCTCCCATTCGGGTCGGCATCGTAGGCGGCACCGGCTATACCGGCGTCGAGCTCCTGCGTTTGCTGGCCCAGCACCCTCACGTCGAGCTCACGGCAATCACTTCTCGCAAAGAAGACGGCATGGCGGTGGCCGACATGTATCCCAGTTTGCGGGGGCACGTAAATTTGCGCTTCTCGCACCCCGATCGGGCGGCGCTCAACGAATGCCATGTGGTGTTCTTTGCCACGCCTCACGGAGTGGCCATGGCGCAGGCCGAAAGCTTGCTTGCCGCCGGCGTACGCATCATCGACCTGGCGGCAGATTTTCGCCTGCAAAACACGGCCGCCTTCGAACATTGGTACAAAATGCCGCACGCTTGCGAGCCCATTCTGCGCGAGGCCGTCTATGGCCTGCCCGAGCTGCACCGAGAGCGCATCCGTCATGCTCAAGTGGTGGGCAACCCAGGCTGCTACCCCACCACGGTGGCGCTGGGCCTGGCCCCGCTGCTGGCTGAAGGTGGCAAACTCATCGACACCCAACACCTTATCGCCGACTGCAAATCGGGCGTGACCGGCGCGGGCCGCAAGGCCGAGCTCGGCCTTATCTACTCCGAAGTGTCCGACTCCTTCAAAGCCTACGGCGTGGCGGGGCACCGGCATCACCCCGAAATTGTGGAGCAGCTCGAAGCGCTTTTGGGCCGGCCAGTAGGCCTCACCTTCGTGCCGCATCTTGTGCCCATGGTGCGGGGCATGCATTCCACACTCTATGCGCGCGTCACACCCGAAGGGCAGAACACCGACTACCAAGCCCTGTTCGAAGCCTATTACGCCGATGAGCCTTTCGTAGACGTCATGCCCGCTGGCAGCACACCCGAAACCCGCACAGTTCGCGGCTCCAATATGGTGCGCATTGCCGTGCATCGGCCCAGCAACAGCAACCAACTCGTCGTGCTGGTGGTGCAAGACAACCTGGTGAAGGGCGCTTCCGGACAAGCCGTGCAGAACATGAATCTGCTCTTCGGTTTGCCCGAAACCACTGGCCTGCAGCACGTGGCCGTGTTGCCCTGATGCGCGGGCGGGGCTCACACCCTGCCGCCCGCCAGGCGGCCCGCACACGCCCTGCCACGTGCGGCGCGGCCGCCAGCTTTTGCTTGTCGGCTGTCATCTGCCTGCTCATGGCCTGGCATTTGCCGTCGGCACTCGCCCAAAGTAACGAAAGCAGCAACGCGCAAGACCACGTCGCCGCCAGCGGCGTCACTCCAGCCTCGCATGGTCGCCGCCTTGAAGGGGAACATCGCCCACCGGGCGCGGCCTCTAACGCACCGCCCATTCCTCTTCCTGCCCTTCCCCCCATCGACCACACGCAGCCAATCGTGGCGCAGCCCAATTGGCTTTATCGCCTCTACGACGAAATTGCCTTGGGCACACAACGCGAGCAGGCTTTGCGGCAGCAAGTGCAGAGCTTGAGAGCGCAGCTGGCCGACGCCAACCTGGCCAACGCCGCTCTCACGGGAGCGCTCGAAGCCGAGCGTGAAGCCAGCGCCGCCATTCAGTCGATGCAGGCCGTGCTCGATAGCCGCATGGCCGTGGCCGAAGCGGCCCAGGAAGCCTTGGGTGCAGAGCTCGCCGCGGCCCGGGCCGAAATCGCGCGCTTGCAACGCCGCGTGGCGTTCTTTGAACGTCTGGTGCCCGACGGCAACGCCGGCAGAGGCATCAGCATCCGCTCGGCCGAGGTGAATGCCTTGGGCGATAATCTCGTACAATATCGAGTGTTGGTCATGCGCCACGGACCGGCTCACGAAGCTTTTCAGGGCACCCTCGAGTTCGTGGCAACTGGCACGCAAGATGGCAGCAGTGCTACCATAGCTCTTGAACGGTTGGCAACTGCCCCCATATCTGAATCAGGCGCCCCGTCTGCCAACACGGTCGCGAGCCTTGATTTTCAGCAATATCAACGTGCCAGTGGGCTGTTGGCCATCCCGCCAGGCTTTGAGCCGGCAACCATTACAGTGCGCGTCATGCAAGGCGAGGCCGTCAGGGCCGAACAAACCATGACGCTGGCCAAGGAGTCACCCAAATGAATGCTACCGTCGAAACCGTCGATCTCGATGCTCCGCCTGTACCGCTTGTCTTTACCGATTCAGCGGCCAACAAGGTCAAAGAGCTCATCCTCGAAGAATCGAACCCCGATCTCAAGTTGCGCGTCTTCGTGCAAGGCGGCGGCTGCTCGGGCTTCCAGTATGGCTTCACATTCGACGAAGACACCAACGACGACGACACCCAGCTCGATAAAAACGGTGTTCAGCTGTTGATCGATCCCATGAGCCTGCAATATCTCATGGGCGCCGAGATCGACTACAAAGAAGATCTGCAAGGCGCACAGTTCGTCATCCGCAACCCCAACGCCGCCAGCACCTGTGGCTGCGGCTCGTCGTTCACGATCTAAGTCAACCCATACTGTCTGTTAACTGCCCGCTGCCCCGCACGCAGCGGACATCTCATGTGGCCGCCCGGCGTCACTCTCCTTGAGTGCACCGGGCGGTTGTCGTTTGTCGTCCTGGTTCTTTCATGTCTCTGATTCAACTGCAACAGGTGCAACTGGCTTTTGGTCATGTGCCGCTGCTCGATCACGCCGACTTCATCCTCGAAGCGCGTGAGCGCGTGGGCCTTATTGGTCGCAACGGCAGCGGCAAGTCGTCCATGCTCGCCTTGCTCGCCGGCCATATCGAACCCGACGATGGCGAGGTGATGCGCAGCAGCGGCACGCAGATAGCGCTGGTTCGCCAGGAGCCCGACCTCAACGATGAGCACACCGTGTACGAAGCCGTGCTCGACGAGGCATCGCTGCCGCTCGACGCCGCCGACCCCGAGAGCTGGCGGCGCCCGGCTCAGGTGCAGGCCCTCCTCGACAAGCTGCAGCTCGACCCTTCCCGCAAAGTGGCCGAACTTTCTGGCGGCATGCGCAAGCGGGTGGCTCTGGCCCGGGGCGTGGCCCGCGAGCCCGATGTTCTGTTGCTCGACGAACCCACCAACCACCTCGACTTCGCCGGCATCGATTGGCTCGAAGAGCTGCTCAGGAATTTTGCCGGCAGCGTGGTGGTGATCACTCACGACCGACGTTTTCTCGACGCCATCGCCACCCGCATCGTGGAACTCGACCGCGGCAAATTGAGCAGCTTTCCGGGCAATTTCAGTGCCTACCAAAGGCGCAAGGCCGAGATGCTGGCTGCCGAAGCCCTGGAGCAAGCCCGTTTCGACAAATTCCTGGCCGAAGAAGAGGTGTGGATCCGCAAGGGCGTGCAGGCCCGCAGTTCGCGCAACGAGGGCCGGGTGCGCCGTCTTGAAGCCTTGCGCCGAACTCGCCAGGCCCGCCGCGAACGCCAGGGCAATGTGCAGCTCAATGTGGATTCGGGACAGCGCTCCGGCAAGCTGGTGGCAGAATTGATCGACGTGAGCAAGTCGTTCGATTCGCGCCCTCTGATTCGCAACTACAGCACCACGATTCTGCGTGGTGATCGCATCGGCGTGATCGGCCCCAACGGGGCGGGCAAAACCACGCTTCTCAAGCTGATTCTCGGTGAACTGGAGCCCGATTCCGGCACGGTGCGCCACGGCACGCAACTGCAGGTAGCGTATTTCGACCAGATGCGGGCTCAGCTCGACGACGATGCCCCCTTGAGCGAAGTGATCAATCCGGGTAGCGAATGGGTAGAAATCGGCGACCAGCGCAAGCACGTGATGTCGTATCTGGGTGATTTTCTGTTCCCACCGCAACGCGCCCATTCGCCGGTACGCAGCCTATCGGGTGGGGAACGAGCGCGTTTGCTCCTGGCCCGGCTGTTTGCCCGACCGGCCAATGTGCTGGTGCTCGACGAACCCACCAACGACCTCGATATCGAAACACTGGAGCTACTCGAAGAACTGCTGCAGGATTACCCGGGCACCGTGTTTTTGGTGAGCCACGATCGCGAGTTTCTCAATAACGTGGTTACCCAGACCATCGCTGCAGAAGGTGATGGCGTGTGGCGCGACTATGTCGGCGGCTACGACGATTGGCTGGAACAGCGCCCAGCTCCCGCAGCCAGCGCTGCGGTTACCCAGCCGCGAGACGCCAAAGAGGCGCGAAGCAAAACCGAATCCGATGCCAAGGCGCAGAACGCACGCACGCAGGCCGACGCTCGCAAATCGGCGAATCGCGCACGCAGCGGCGGCCTCACGTCGTGGGAGGCACGCGAGCTGGCCGAGCTGCCCACCCAGATCGAGAAACTCGAAAACGAACAAACCGAGTTGGGTGAGCAACTGGCCGACCCGGACCTTTATCGTGAGGGCCCCGATCGGGCGAATGAAATTCAGGCGCGGATCGACGAGCTGGAAAACGAATTGCTGGAGAAAATGGAGCGCTGGGAGGCGCTCGAGGCGCGCAACACCGACGAATGAGCGCCTTCTTGTG
>JAJUJN010000329.1 GCA_029265335.1 Alcaligenaceae bacterium | reverse complement strand
GAGCGCGAGGCCCAAATCCACTCGCGGCTGGGGTGCTTCCATGGCGGAACGAAACTGAGACAGCCGATCCTCAAGTTGTCCAGCCGAAAGGCTGGCCACCCATTCTTGCACGGGTGTGCGAATGGTTGTGAGTTCATGTCGCTGCGCGCGCGCGAGCTCCAAAGCCACATGGGCCGAACCCAGCGTGCCCGACACCCAGATATCCTGACCCGGGCTGGCGGCGTCACGGCGCAGCGCGCGTGGCGCTGCCACCATGCCCATGGCGGTTACCGAGATCTGGATGCCTTGCGTGGAGCGGGTGGTGTCGCCACCCACCAACGGGCAGCGCCAATGCTCAGCCAAGGCATACCAGCCCTCGGCGAACTGGGCGAGCCAGTGATCATTGACCTCGGGAAGCGCCAGGCCAAGCGTGGCGCCGATGGGCTTTGCGCCCATGGCAGCGAGGTCGGACAGGTTGACGGCAAGGGCCTTGCGGCCGAGCTGAGCCGGCGGCACGTCGGGAAAGAAATGCCGACCTTCCAGCAGCAGGTCGGTGGTGACTGCCAGCGCTCCTGGTGCTACGGGAAGCAAGGCGCAGTCGTCGCCGCCTCCCAGCACGCCTGCCGGCACGGGACGTGAGAAATGACGACGGATGAGATCGAACTCGGACAATGCACCCCCAAGCGGACCCACGCGGTATGGATCAGCGACGGCGGGCCTCGAACTCCACTTGCCGCACGTTGGCCGCGAGCTTGTCGAGCACCCCATTGACGAATTTGAAACCGTCGGTGCCGCCGTATGCCTTGGCGAGCTCCACCGCTTCGTTGATGACTACACGGTATGGCACGTCTACCTGGTTGACCAGCTCGAAGCTGCCGATCAGCAAAATGCCGTGCTCGACCGGCGAGAGCTCGGTGAGCGGACGATCGACGTGGGGTGCGAACTGTTCACGCAAGGCGCCTGCCTGGTGTACTGCTCCGTAGAACAGCACGCTGAGGTATTCGGCATCGGCTTCGTGATAGCCCTCTTGTTCGCGCAGCCAGGCGTCGATGGCGCCGAGGTTGTCGGGCTCGACGCCGTCTTTCAGCAGCCACTCGTAGATACCCTGCAGTACCAGCTCCCGGGCCCGACGACGGGCCGATCGACTGCGCGGACGCGAGGCGGCCGCATCACTCATTGCATTCTCCCGGGTGCGCCGTCGTCGTCGAAATCATCATCGTCGTCGTCTTCGTCGTCTGAATCGTCGTCGAAGGGCTCAGGTTCGAGCGCAGCCATCAGATTGGCCATTTCGACAGCGGCGCGAGCACAATCGCGGCCTTTGGCTTCGGCGCGCTCTTCGGCCTGCTCCTCGGTATCGGTGGTGAGCACGCCGTTGAGCACAGGAATGCCAGTGGCTTGCGCCACGCGACCCATGGCTGCCGCACTTTCGTTACTCACCACTTCGAAGTGATAGGTTTCGCCACGAATCACAGCGCCGAGTGCGATCAGAGCATCGAACTCGCCGGTTTCGGCCATTTGTGCCAGGGTGATGCCCAATTCCAGGGCCCCCGGCACCGTCACGACCATGACGTCGCGTTCGTCGAGACCGAGCTTGTCGAGCTCGTCGAGGCAGGCTTCGAGTTCGGCCAGGCCGATGTCTTCGTTGAAGCGAGCACGAACGATGCCGATATGCAGGCCTTCGCCATCAAGATCGGGACTCAGGGTATACGGATTCATGGCAATAGCCTCGCAAGTTTCAGGACAACTAAAGGTGGCGCGCAGCGCCCGAATAACCCTATTGTGCCGGTTCGTCGCCGCTTGTGGTGGCGAAACCGGTGACGGTCAGCGAAAAACCCGACATGCTGGGCATCCGTCGTGGCCGACCGAGCAACTTCATGAGGTTGACGTCGAGATCCTTGAGAATCTGGGCACCGATACCGTACACCCGCAATTCGTTGCCCGACGCGGGCCCTGCCCCCTGGCTGGTATCGGTTTTGTCTGCAGCCGCCTCTTGGAGCGCGGTGAGCGACTGGAAGACGTCGTCGGCGCTGGTTTGGCAATTGAGCAGCACTGCCACCCCCGAGGGACTGGCGGCGATGGTGCGCAGCGAATCGGGCAAGGGCCAGCTGTGGTCGCTGTGACCCAGGGCTAGAAGGTCGATCACCGTGGTGGGCTCGTGCACCCGCACCAGGGCCTCACGCTCGGGATGAATTTCGCCATGTACCAACGCCAGGTGCGGCGACCCGCTGGGCACATCACGATAGGCGATGGCGCGGAATTCGCCGAACGGCGTGTTGATGGTGTGCTCGGCCACCCGTTGCACCATCGATTCGGTTTCGCTGCGGTATTGAATGAGATCGACGATGGTGCCGATCTTGAGTTGGTGGCGTTCGGCGAACTTGATGAGGTCGGGCAGACGGGCCATGGTGCCGTCTTCTTTGAGAATCTCGCAGATCACGGCAGCCGGGGTGAGCCCGGCCAACGCGGTGAGGTCGCAACCTGCCTCGGTATGGCCAGCGCGCACCAACACCCCGCCACGTACCGCCTGCAACGGGAAGATATGCCCGGGCTGAACGAGGTCTTCGGGCCGCGCGTTGGGCGCTACCGCCGTGCGTATAGTGTGGGCACGATCGGCGGCCGAAATGCCGGTGGTGACGCCGCTGGCTGCTTCGATGGAATTGGTGAAGTTCGTTCCGTACTGCGTGCCATTGGCTTGCACCATGGGCCGCAGATTGAGCTGCTGGCAGCGCTCTTCGGTAAGCGTGAGGCACACCAGTCCGCGAGCGTGGGTGACCATGAAGTTGACGGCTTCGGGCGTGACGTGCTCGGCCGCCATGACGATGTCGCCCTCATTTTCGCGGTCTTCTTCGTCGATGAGAATCACCATGCGGCCGGCACGGAGCTCGTCGACGATCTCCGATACCGGAGAGATAGCGCGGCTGGCGGAAGATTCCGTAGACAACTCCGCTGTCATGACTGCAAACTCCAAGGGGCAACACGGCTTGTGACCGCAAGGCCACAAGCCATGAATATTGACGTGCAAAGCGTGAGTTTAACCCGCCGCTGTGGATCGTGTCGCGCCAGCGGCGGGTAGCCTCACCGCCTTTCGGCGCTTATTGCGGAGTGAAGCCGGCGCGTTCGATCACATCAACCCAATGCG
>JAJUJN010000178.1 GCA_029265335.1 Alcaligenaceae bacterium | reverse complement strand
GTGGCTATGCCCTCAAGTAGAAAAGGCACCAGCCGAGAGTTGGTCTGTTGGGCCACTTGCGCAAAGAGCGCCTCGAACTGGCGGGCATAGGCGGGCCCATAATTGGGTGGGATCTGCATGCCCACCAGAATGACCTCTGCACCCGCTTCTTGCGATTGTTCCACCATGCTGGTGAGATTCTGCGCACTGAGGTTGAGCGGCAAGCCCCGCAAGGCGTCGTTGCCGCCGAGTTCGATGATCACCACATCGGGGTGATGGTCTTCGAGCAGGGCGGGAAGGCGGCTGAGGCCGCCCGCCGTGGTGTCACCGCTGATGCTGGCGTTGACCACGCTGGCCGTCAGTTCGCCATCTTCCAGCCGTTTTTGCATTTGGGCCACCCAGCCGGTGCCTCGGCTGAGTCCGTATTCGGCTGAAAGGCTGTCGCCTACCACCAGAATGAGGGGCGCGTCGGTAACCGCTGGCTCCGAGGTGGTAGCGGCTTGGGCCGGGTTGCCGGCGGCGGGCATGGTGGGTGAGGAGGAACCCGGGGGCGCCGGGCTGGTCTGAGCTTGCGCCTGCACCGGCGCAACACTCAAGGCAAGCGCTGCAGTAAGAGTGGCCAGCAGCCAAATCAAAGTCGACCGGTTAGCATGGCGTTTGCCAGCGTGAATTCGCGGCAGGTGGTTCTGTTCCTCGAGGAAATCTCTCATGACGGCTCAGTCGGTAATCGAAGTTTGCGGTGTTTCGCACCAAGTGCAGGATGCCACCGGCACCCTCACCATTCTCGATCAGGTCGAGTTTACGGTGGCGCAGGGTGAGACTGTGGCCATTACCGGCAGTTCCGGGTCGGGCAAGTCTACCTTGTTGGGGTTGCTGGCCGGGCTGGATTTACCCACGTCGGGCACGGTGCGCCTGCTGGGTCACGACCTTGGTGCGCTCGACGAAGATGCGAGGGCAAAATTGCGCGCGAAGTCGGTAGCTTTTGTGTTTCAGTCATTTCAGCTATTGCCGCATCTGAGCGCGCTCGAAAACGTGATGTTACCGCTCGAGCTCACGGGTCAGCCGGCGCGGACCGCTGCCGAGGCCATGCTGGAACGCGTGGGCCTGGCCGAACGCCTGCATCATTATCCGCGGACCTTGTCGGGCGGCGAGCAGCAGCGAGTGTCGCTCGCGCGCGCCTTCGTGATGAAACCGGCCGTCTTGTTTGCCGATGAACCCACCGGCAGCCTGGATGCCACCACCGGAGGGGCGGTGATCGATCTGATGTTTGAGCTCAATCGCGAAAATGGCGCCACGCTGGTGCTGGTCACGCACGACCCTGCCTTGGCCAGTCGTTGCCACCGCCAGATCGAACTGGCGGCGGGTCGTTTGCTGGCGGCTTGAGCTGGAGCCTAGCGGCTCAGTTGTGATCGATGTGAGTGAGCACCTGTTCGCGCAATAATTCAATCACGGCGTCGTTGAAAGCGCCGTCGCGCCCGCTGGACTCGTCGTGCTCTTCACGGTCGTGAATGGTGAATTCCACCGCAAACGATTCGCCCAGGCTGGGCACAGAAGCGACCAGCTTGCGGCTCATTCCGTCGCCCAGATCCACCTCGGTGATCTCCGTGCTGTGTCCTTCGACATCGATGGTGGTGATATGCCGGCTATCTGCCGGGTCCAGCGTATCCATTGGCATTGCTCCGTAGGGGATAAAAACTCACCCTCCATGGTACGCGTCTTGGCAAGGAGGCGCGCAAACCGAACCGCCTCAGCTTCGTCCGCTGAAACGAGGGGCCTCAGCGTGGGGGTGGGTGTTTGGCCCGCAAAGGCTTGAGAAGGTCACTCAGGCCGTTGTGATCGATTTCGCGCATCAGGGCCAGCAGGCGGCCAATTTCGCCAGCAGGGAAGCCCTGACGGGCGAACCAGTGCAGGTAAGGGCCCGGTAGATCCGCGATCAGTCGACCACGATATTTGCCATATGGCATGGTACGAGTGACCAGCAACTCGAGATCGTCGGCATTCATGAGCAAACTCTTGGCGGGCAGAGTCCCGGATTGTAGTCTGGACGCTTTGGCACCAAGGTGGTGGCGAGCTTCTGTGGTAGACCGGCGTTTACCTAGGAAAAATCATGCCTGAACAGCGTTTCAACCGCTACGGCGACGAGTTGCGGCCCACCACAGGTGTCCACGGTGCCGATATCTCCAGCCAACGCATGGATGCGCTCGATGCCGCGGCTGTGGCGCATGCGTTCAGCGTGTTCAAGGCCCAGAAGCCTGGCCATGCCATCGATCTTGGCGGGGGCAGCGGAGTGCAAGCCCTGCGTTTTGCCGCCTTGGGCGTGCCCACACTTCTTATCGATCAACTGCCTGCCCAGCAGGTGTGCTGGCACGGCAGTCAACTCGAACGCTTTTTGCCCTTGCAGCATGTGTCGCTTGATGTGCGCGATCTCAGGCCGCATCACCTTCCTCCCGCCATCAGTTTGCTTTATTCGCAGCGCTTTTTGCACTATTTGCGGTTCGACGAAGCCGTGGCCCTGCTGAACCTTCTGGGCGAGCGGCTCACGCCTCAGGCGCGGTGTTTTCTGTCAGTGTCGGGCATGGGTTCGGAATTGTCTCGCGGCTACCCCCACCGTGATCGCCACCTGCCCGAACGCTTTGCACCATTGGCCTCGGCGGTTGCCGCACATCACGGCATCGCCCAGCCCGTTTGCCTGTACGAGCCCGAAGACCTGGTTGCTCTGACCAGCGCGGTTCAACTACAGGTGGTGAAGCTAGAGGTATCGCCGTTTGGCAACGTGAAAGGGGAGTTTGTGCGGGAGAGATGATGGTGGGCGGTACAAGATTCGAACTTGTGACTTCCACCGTGTGAAGGTGGCACTCTACCACTGAGTTAACCGCCCGCTTGAAGGTGGGCCCGCCTTGGTTCTGCAGCTTTGGGCTGAAACCCGGAATGCTGCAGTTCTGTTTTGCAGCTTTGCACTGCGTGGCGAGCCGCGCTGAATCAGCGCCCTGCGAGAAAGAGCGCAATATTAGCAGAGTTCAAGCTTGATCTGCAAGTTCTGTTGCGGGTTCCAAGGCTTCGGCTGGAGAGCTGAGTTGACGCCACAAGCTGCTGCCGCTTTTGGCAGCTTTGTCGAGCGATTCCAAATAGGCTTCGTGGGCGGCCAGCTCCTCGGCGCTGGCTCGGGCCACGGGCAGTTCCAGGCCCAGGCCCCGACGGGCGCGCAAAGAATCCAAGCCTTGGGTAGCTTCGTCGGGTGCATCGATCGCCAGCGTATTCTGGCCGCGAGTCATGGCCAGCCATACTTCGGCCAGAAGCTCGGAGTCGAGCAAGGCGCCGTGCAGGGTGCGATGGGCGTTGCTGATGCCGTAGCGGTCGCATAAAGCATCCAGTGAATTGCGTTTGCCCGGGTGCATCTGGCGTGCCTGGGCGAGCGTGTCGAAAACTTCGTTGCAATGGGTGCTGAACGCAGGTCGCCCCAGTAGCTGCAGCTCAGCATCAAGAAAACGCACATCGAAAGCGGCGTTGTGGATGATCACGCAGGCCCCTTTCACAAACTCCAGAAACTCGTCTACCTTCTGCTCGAAGCGAGGGTGGTTGGCCAGAAATTCGCGTGACAAACCATGGATTTCCTCGGCACCGGGGTCGATATCGCGATCAGGATTGAGGTAGGTGTGGAAATTGCGGCCGGTGAGCTGCCGACCGTGAATTTCTACGCAGCCGATCTCCACCACCCGATGGCCAAGTTGAGGATCGAGGCCGGTGGTTTCGGTATCGAGCACGATATAACGCATGGGTGAGTGTCCGTACAAAAGTTGGGGTTGCTGGGTAGCTTCGCTGAGCGTTCATTCCGCCGGGCTGGACGGCCAGGCGGTGCCTCAGAACGCCGCACGGGCACGAAACTCCTGCAATCGCTGCCAGGAGTCGTGGATTCGCGTGGCGCTGAGTTCGCCGCGATTGATGGCAGCCATCACCACTTCGATCACCTGCAAGGGAATGTCGTGCTGAGGTTCGAAGCCTTCGATCTCGGGCGCGGCTGCCGGATTGTTGGAGAATATCAGCAAATCGTTGCCCGCTTGAATGGCGCGAACCACGATTTCTTCGAAATCGTGGTGTAGTTGAATGGCGCCCATGAAGAGATCGTCGGTCACGATCACGCCTTCGCCCAGGCCGTCCTCCTGTCGCAACCACGGCTCTAGATAGCGAGTGGAAAGCGTAACAGGGTAGAGCGGGTCTACGTTGCGGTTCACCAGATGGGCGCCCATCACGCTATCGGCGAGGCCGGCCGCAATGAGGCCGCGAAACGGGGCGCGCTCGATCGGCTGGTAATCGTCGGTGACGTCCACCAATCCTTGATGGCTGTCGCCACGAGCCAGGCCATGACCGGGATAGTGCTTGAGCGACGTGAGCACGCCTGTGTCGCGATGCGCCCGTATGGCAGCGCTGGCATAGGCCATGACCGTTGCCGGATCGCTCGCAAAGGCCCGGCCCAAGCCGCCGATCACCGGCGAACCCGGTTCAGTCGATGGGCTCCCGGGCCGGTTGTAGAGATCCACCACCGGCGCCAGATTGAAGTTGAAACCCGCTTCTCGAACCATGCTGGCCTGATCGCGGTAGGTATCGTAAGCCTGCTCGGGCGTTTGGCTTTCGGCCACTGCCTGGGCCGACGGATGATCATGATGGCCGTTACGCGAATTCAAGCGCTGCACCAAACCGCCTTCTTGATCGATGGCGCGCAAAAGCGGTAATGAGCCCGGCGTGGCAGTCATCAAGGCCTGATTGAGCGCTCGGGTTTGTTCGGGGCTTTCTACGTTGTAACGGTAGAACACCACGCCACCCAGTCGTTCGGCCTCAATGTGGTTCAGTACAGCCTGCACTCCTTCGTGCGAAGGGTCGGTGCCGGCAAAGCCCATCATGACCATTTGGCCGATTTTCTGTTCCAGCGTGGGTTCAAGGTGTCCATCGCCCACTGTGTCGTTGCAGGCCCACAGAACCAAGGGCAAGAGCAGGGCGATGCAAAGCCGCCAGCGACACCGCAAGAAAACAGACATCAGACCGACTCCGCAGGTGGGGGATGAGCCGCAGCCGTTGCAGCAGGAGGCTCAGTGGGTGTTGCGACGGAAGTGGCGCTCACTTCGCGCACACGGTGGGGGTTGCGCGAGGCGATGAGCCGATACACCACAGGCACCACAAAGAGCGTCATGAGAGTACCAAAGGTCATTCCCCCCACAATCACCCAGCCGATCTGTTGCCGCG
>JAJUJN010000124.1 GCA_029265335.1 Alcaligenaceae bacterium | reverse complement strand
GCGGGCATGACCTTTCCCGTAGATGGCGTGATCGAGGCGGGGCGCACCGATGTCGACGAAGCCCTGCTCACTGGTGAAAGCCGCCCCGTGCCCAAGACGGAAGGCGAAACCGTGCGCGCTGGCAGCATCAACCTCACATCACCGGTGCGTTTGCGCGTGAGCGAAGTGGCCGCCGATTCCACTCTGGGTCAGATCCAACAACTGGTGGATGCCGCCGCTGCCGCTCGCCCGGACTGGATGCGTACCGCCGAGCGTTGGGCCGCGGTGTTTCTGTGGGGCATCCTGATCATCGCGGGCCTGTCGTGGCTGGCCTGGCAGGCGATCGATCCATCGCGAGCCGTGCCGGTGGTGATCGCGATTCTCATCGTGACCTGCCCTTGCGCGCTATCGTTGGCCGCGCCATCGGCGATGCTGTCGGCGACTGCCGCCCTCGCGCGTCGCGGCATCTGGCTGCGCTCGCCGGAATCCCTCGAGGCTCTGGCCTCCGCTCGCACAGTGGTGTTCGATAAAACCGGCACGCTCACCGAGGGCAAACCCACCTTGCAACACATTCAGATGTGGCGAGATGCCATGCTCCCCGAACAAGCGTTGGCTCACGCCGCGGCGCTGGCCAGTTGGTCGCAGCACCCGTTGTCGCGCGCCCTCACGCAGGCCGTGGACCGCAGCGACACCTCACTCCAGGCCACCGACGTGACCGAAACCGCGGGCGGCGGCTTGCTCGGCCAGATCGATGGTCGGCAGTGGCGTTTGGGCAGCCGTCGCTGGGTGCAGGCGCCCGCGTCTGGCAGCGAGGAGTCCACCGGCTGGCCCGCTACCTGGCTGGCCGATGAGCAAGGGGTTGTGGCCGAGTTCCGTTTCGCCGACCCCTTGCGCCAGGATGCCGCCAGCACAGTGGCGCATTTGCACGAGCTGGGCTTGCACACTGCGCTCCTCTCGGGCGACCACCAGGGTGCGGTAAAGCATATCGCCGCTTCACTGCCACTCGACGAAGTGCAGTGGGATCTCAGCCCGCAAAACAAACTTGAGCAAGTGCAGCGCTGGCAACAACAGGATCAGCTGGTGATTATGGCCGGCGATGGCATCAACGATGGGCCGGCACTGGCCGCGGCCGACGTTGCTGTGGTGCTGGGCGACGCCACTGCGCTGGCGCGTGGACAGGCCGATGTGGTGCTGGCTTCCGGCCGGCTCGCCGACCTCACCACGGCGCGTTCCCATGCCCATTCAGCGGTGCGCATCATGAAACAAAACCTTACTTGGGCGCTCGCCTATAATGTCTGCAGTGTTCCCTTGGCAATGATGGGTTACATGCCGCCGTGGGCGGCGGGCCTTGGCATGGCTCTCAGCTCCTTCCTAGTCATTGGTAATGGGCTGCGACTGCTGAAGCCCGAGGCAATCCAGGCCGCACCGGCGCACACCGCGCCGGTGCCGGCCACGCCGTGAGTCATCATGGATATCCTCTACCTGCTCATCCCGCTTTCCGTCGTGGCCATTCTGGCCCTGGTGGGGCTGTTGGCCTGGGCGCTGCAGTCGGGACAATTCGACGACCTCGAACACCAGGGCGAGCTTGTGCTCGACCCCGAAGAGGCCGAAGAGCATGCGCGCAAGCTGCGCGAAGCTCAAAAGCAACCCGAATCGTTGTCTGAAAACAACAGCAAAAAAGGTCCACCTACTTCTACTTGACTTGCGTCAAGCTGAAACATGCCTTTAACAGGCATATTTACGCTGCGCGATTTGCGCATGTTCAATCGTTGCATGGAGCTTGTCTCATGACACAGCAAACTGCGCCGCTTGCCGACGCCGTTTATCACGACAAAGTCGTCCGTCAGTTCTCCGTCATGGCCGTGATCTGGGGTGTGGTCGGAATGTTCGTGGGCGTCTTTGTTGCGGCCCAACTGGCCTTTCCGGAAATGACCGATGGCATCTCGTGGTTGTCTTACGGGCGTCTCCGCCCGCTGCATACCAACGGTGTCATTTTCGCCTTCGGCGTTACCGCGCTCATTGGTACTTCGTACTGGGTGGTGCAACGCACCTGTCATACGCCCCTGTTCGCGCCCAAACTGGCCGCGTTCACCTTTTGGGGGTGGCAGGCCGTGCTGGTGGCCGCTGTCATCACCTTGCCCATGGGCATCACTCAGAGCCGCGAGTACGCTGAGCTCGAGTGGCCGATCGACGTGCTCATCGCCATTGTGTGGATCGCCTACGCCATTGTGTTTTTCGGCACCATCGCCAAGCGCACCGTGCGTCATATTTACGTGGCCAACTGGTTCTACGGTGCCTTCATCATCACCGTAACGCTGCTGCACGTATTCAACAACCTGGCGATTCCGGTCACTTTCACCAAGTCGTATGCGCTCTTTTCGGGCGTGCAAGATGCCATGCTGCAGTGGTGGTACGGGCACAACGCCGTGGGCTTCATTCTCACCACCGCCTTCCTGGGCATGATGTATTACTTCATTCCCAAGCAGGTCGGCCGCCCGATCTGGTCGTATCGCCTCTCGATCGTGCACTTCTGGGCGTTGATCTTTACCTACATGTGGGCCGGCCCCCACCACCTGCACTACACCGCCCTGCCCGACTGGACGCAATCGGTGGGTGTCGTGTTCTCGATCATTCTGCTGGCGCCCTCGTGGGGCGGCATGATCAACGGGATCCTCACCGTATCGGGCCAGTGGCACAAGCTCATTACCGACCCCATTCTGCGCTTCCTGGTCGTTGCCCTGTCGTTCTACGGCATGGCCACCTTCGAAGGCTCCATGATGTCCATCAAAACGGTGAACGCACTGTCGCACTACACCGACTGGACCATCGGCCACGTGCACTCGGGCGCCCTGGGCTGGGTGGGCTTCATCACCATGGGTTCGCTGTACTGGCTCATTCCCCGCCTGTTCGGCAAAACCCGCATGTACTCGCACACCGCGATCGAGGTGCACTTCTGGGTTGCCACCCTCGGCATCGTGTTCTACGTGGCCTCCATGTGGATCGCCGGAGTCATGCAAGGCCTGATGTGGCGCTCGGTGGATGCCGACGGCACCCTCACCTACAGCTTCATTGAATCGGTCGCCGCAACCTATCCGTACTATCTGGTACGCCTGCTCGGCGGCGCGATGTACCTGGCTGGCATGGTGATCATGGCTTGGAACATGTTCATGACCATGCGCTTCGTGGATCCCGATCCCCAGGCTGTCAACCACCCGCCCCTGTCGCCGGTCCTCCAGCCTTCGGCCTCCACCTAAGTCACCCGTTCCGGAAGGCCCGCGGCCTTCCGGTCAATGCTGCCGTAAGGAAGTACTCATGGCTTTTTCTCATCAGAAGATCGAAACCCGCAACTGGTTGATGATCGTGCTCGTAACCCTTGTCGTTTCGATCGGCGGCCTGGTAGAAATCGTGCCGCTGTTCTTTCAACGCTCCACCACCGAACCCGCTCCCGGGGTCGAGAACTACGGAGTGCTGGAGCTGGCGGGCCGCGACATCTACGTGCGCGAAGGCTGTTATGCCTGCCACTCGCAGATGATCCGCTCGCTACGCTCCGAAACCTTGCGCTACGGCCCCTACTCGGTGGCCGGCGAATTTGTCTACGACCACCCATTCCAATGGGGAAGCAAGCGTACTGGTCCCGATCTCGCCCGCGTGGGCGGTCGCTACAGCGACGAATGGCACCGCGAACACTTGATCGCCCCCCGCAACCTGGTGGTTCAATCCAATATGCCAGCCTATCCATGGCTTGCCGAGGCCAAGCTCGACCCCGATGGCATGGTGAAGCGCATGCGCGCGCTCCAAGCGATCGGCCTGCCCTATACCGACGAGGAAATCGCCGCTGCTCCCGAAGTGGTGGCCGGCAAGACCGAACTCGACGCCGTAGTGGCCTACTTGCAGAGCTTGGGCGTGAATCATCAGTGATCCAACACTGGGAGATCAGCCATGTTCAATGATCTGAATTTCTGGCGCGGCATCCTTACCGTCCTCGCCTTCCTTTGCTTCATAGGAATCATCATCTGGGTCTGGCGTGCCGGGCGCAAACGCGGCTTCGACCAAGCCGCCGAATTGCCTTTCGACGAGAACGAGCCGCAATTTTCCCGTCAGGCAAAACCAGACACCAAGGACAAGAATCATGAGTGACTTCATCAGTAGCTTCTGGAGTTACGCCGTAGCCATCGTTACGCTGGCCGGCATCCTCGGCTGTGGCTGGCTGGCCTGGCATTACGGCCGCGCCAACACTGAACTCGAATCCAAGCCCGGTGAAGACACCGGTCACGTCTGGGACGGTGACTTGGTCGAGCTCAACAACCCGCTGCCCCGCTGGTGGCTGTGGATGTTCTACCTCACGGTGATCTTTGCGCTGATCTACCTGCTGCTGTACCCAGGCCTGGGCTCCTTTCAGGGCATCCTGGGTTGGAGCCAGTTCAGCCGCTACGAAGCCGAGAGCGCCCAGCTGGCCCAACGCACCGAGGCGGCTTACGCCGAATTCGGCGACGCCACGCCTACCGAATTGGTCGATAACTCTCGGGCCATGACCATGGCGCACAGCCTGTTCCTGAACAACTGTGCCCAATGCCATGGCTCAGACGCCCGAGGCTCGCGCGGGTACCCCAACCTGACCGACAACGATTGGCTGTACGGCAACAGCGAAGATGTGCTGCGCACCACCATCGCCGAGGGCCGTCACGGCATCATGCCGCCCCAGGCTGCCATGGTGGGCAACGCCACCGATGTTCGCAACGTGGCCGCCTACGTCTTGTCGCTGTCGGGCCGTCCCACCGACTCCGTCGCGGCCGCACGCGGTCGCTCCGGTTACATGCAAACCTGCGCAGCCTGCCACGGCGCCGACGGCACCGGCAATCAGGCTTTGGGGGCGCCCAACCTTACCGACAACATCTGGCTGTATGGCGGCTCCGAAGCCGACATCATCGATGCCATCAACAATGGTCGTGAAGGGGTCATGCCTCCTCACGACAACCGACTCTCACCACGGCAGATCGACCTCCTGGTGGCCTATGTGCTCAACATCTCCAACAGCGTCGACGGCAACCGATAACTCCTGGCAGTACCCGCATGACACAGAAACGCACCATCCCCATCCAGCCTGAACCTCTCGACAAGCAAATCTATGCGCGCTCGGTCAAGGGGTGGTTCAACTCCTGGCGCTGGGTGATGGTGTGGGTCACGCAGCTGCTGTTCTACGGACTGCCCTGGCTGCAATGGGAAGCCCGCCAGGCCGTGCTGTTCGACATCGCCAACCGACGCTTTCACTTCTTTGCAGTCACTTTCACTCCGCACGATCTCATCTACCTGGCCCTGCTGCTGGCCATCTGTGCGCTATCGCTCTTTCTCTTCACCGCGGTTGCCGGCCGACTCTGGTGCGGCTACAGCTGCCCGCAAACCGTTTACACCAAGATCTTCAGCTGGATCGAATTGCGCGTAGAAGGCGATCGCAACGCACGCATGCGCCGCGACCGCGGTCCGCGCAACTTCGACTGGTACTGGCGCAAGCTCACCAAGCATGCCATCTGGCTGGCGGTGGGTCTGTGGACTGGCTTCACGTTCGTGGGCTTCTTCACCCCCATTCGCCCGCTGGGTCACGACATCCTCGCGTTCAACGTGGGGCCTTGGGCCGCCTTCTGGGTGCTCTTCTATGGCATGGCCACCTACGGCAACGCCGGCTGGATGCGCGAGAAGGTTTGCATCTACATGTGCCCCTACGCTCGCTTCCAGGGCGTGATGTTCGACCGCGACACCCTCTCGGTTTCTTACGATGCCGAACGCGGTGAGCCTCGCGGCTCTCGCTCCCGTCATGCCGATCCGGCCGAGCTGGGTCTGGGCGATTGCATCGACTGTCAGCTGTGTGTGCATGTGTGCCCCACTGGCATCGACATCCGCGACGGCCTGCAATACGAATGCATCGACTGTGGCGCCTGTATCGACGCTTGCGACGACGTCATGGATCGCATGAACTATCCACGCGGCCTCATTCGCTATGGCACCGAGAGCGGGCTCTCGGTGCGCAAGAATGGGCAGGAGCTGTTGCGCCGCCTGTTCCGGCCACGGGTGCTGGTTTACACCGTGATTCTCTGGGCCTTGATCGCCATCTTCGTGGGCGGGCTCTTCCAACACGTGCCGCTGCGCGCCGAAGCCCTGCGCGATCGCACCATCATGACTCGCATCGTGGAAGATGGCGCGCTCGAAAACGTGTATCAGCTGCACATCACCAGTACCGCCGAACGGCCATACACGGTGGATATCAGTGTGGCAGGCATCGAAGGCGCTTTCCTGCCCGCCGAAGAGAGCACGGTGAGCATTGATCCACAAAGTGACGCCAGAGTGGTGCTTCGGGTCCGTGTACCTGCCGACCTCGCCCCCGAAGCCGGCACTCATCCCATCGAGTTCCTGCTCAATCCCCGGCACGATCCCAAGCTTCAGATATCGGCCGATTCGTCCTTCATCGTGCGTCGCTGAGCCAGCGGCGCACCCAACCAACAATCGAG
>JAJUJN010000062.1 GCA_029265335.1 Alcaligenaceae bacterium | reverse complement strand
CCATGGCTCGCCGGGGCGATCCGTTAACCGACCCGGTTCCTCAAGCTCTCGTCATCACTGGCATTGTGGTGGCCTTGGCGGCAACCGCGCTGGCGGTGGCCCTGCTCATCGCCCACGCGCGCGTCACCAGTCGTGCGGCTCTCGCCGAGGATGACGAATGACGAGCGAGGTGGCTGTGGTCGGCATGGTGCTGCTGCCTTTGCTCGCAGCGCTGCCGGCCGTGGTCTGGCCCAGGCAAGGTAAGCACTTTGCCGCAGTCGGGCTGGTGGCCACCTGGGTGTGTCTGACAGTGCTTTGGATACAGCTGTGGCAAGGGCCGGTGTCTGTGGTCTTGGGTAGCTGGCCCGTACCTCTTGGCATCGCCTGGGCGGTCGATGGTGCCAGGGCGGCACTGCTCACCTTGGCCGGCGCGGTAATGACGGCGGTGCTGATCTACGCCAGAAAAGAGTTTGCCCTAGTTCACCAGCCTGAGCCCACGTCGCAAGAGGGGCGCGAAAAGCTCTTGGGCCAGCGCCGGCAGGCAGAATCGTTCTGGCCGCTCATGCTGCTGTTGTGGACGGGGCTCAATCTGGTGGTGGTCACCGATGATTTGTTCAACGCCTACGTGGGCTTGGAGCTGGTGAGCCTGTCCGCCGTGGCGGTGGTGGCGCTCGCTGGCAATGCCGAAGCGCTTTCGGCCAGCCTGCGCTATCTGGCCTATGCCTTGATGGGGTCGCTTTGGTATTTGCTGGGCGTCACCTTGCTGTATGGCCAGCACGCCACCTTGGATGTCGGCTTGCTCTCGCAGGCTGCCTGGTCCACTCCCACCGATATTCTAGCGCTGGCCATCATCACCGTGGGCCTGTTCATCAAGACAGCGCTGTTTCCTTTTCACGCCTGGTTGCCATCGGCTCACGCCAGCGCGCCGGCGGCGGGCTCCGCGGTGCTGTCGGCGCTGGTGCCCAAGGTGGCTTTCCTTCTCATTCTCAAGATCTGGCTCGATGCCGGGGCGGCAGCGGCATCGCCCGCCGCTCTCAATGTTCTGGGGGTATTGGGCGCGATGGCGGTGGTTTATGGCAGTTTGCTGGCGCTGCGTCAGGAGCGGCTGAAGTTGCTCATTGCCTGGTCCACGGTCGCACAGATCGGCTACCTGTTTTTTATCTTTCCGCTGGCGGGCGGCTCCGCCCAGGAACAGCCGTGGTCGACAGACGCCTGGAGCGGCATGTGGTTTCAGCTATTCAGTCATGGCCTGGCAAAGGCCGCCATGTTCTTGTGTGCTGGGCTATGGCTGCAGGCCTTGGGCCATGATCGCATCACGGGTCTGCGGGGCATGGTGAACCATATGCCGATCACCGTGCTGGCCTTTGGTCTGGCGGGCGTCAGCTTGATGGGGCTACCCCCGTCCGGGGGCTTTGCCGCCAAGTACCTGCTGCTGGTTGCCGCCTTTGCCGCGGGACAGTGGTGGTGGGCGGTGGTGATTGTATTGGGGGGGCTGCTCGCGGCGCTCTACCTGTATCGTCCTTTGGCCGCGGCGATGAGCCGACCCGAAACTCCTCCCGAGCTTAAGCCGGTGGCCGCAGGGTGGCAATGCCTGCCTTTGCTGCTCGCGCTGACCGCTGCCCTGCTGGGACTGGCGTCGGCATGGCCGTTCGAGGCCCTGCAGATTGGGCGACCGGATTGGCAGGAGGGGCCCCTATGAGTGCGGCCCTGCCTCTGGCGTTGCTGATGTCATCGCTGCTGCCGGCCCTGATCACCTTTTGTTTGCCCGAAAAGGCCCGCGCCTGGCGCAATGGTTTGAGCCTGGGCGGCGCCGCACTGATGTTGACCTTGGTGGTCTACACGCTTCAGGCGGTGGCCATGGGAGCGCAGTTCGAGCTGCGCTATTCGCTGGTGCCGGGGCTGGATCTCTGGTTGCGCACCGACGCGCTGTCGTTATTGTTTCTCACGCTGTCGGCGGCGCTCTGGTTGCTCACCACGATCTACGCCATCAATTACTTCGGCCACAAACCCAATCAATCGCGATTTTTCGCTTTCTTCGGCCTGTGTGTGGCAGCCACCAGCGGAATCGCCTTGTCGGGCAGTCTGATCACCTTTTTCATCTTCTACGAGTTGCTCACGCTCAGCACCTGGCCGTTGGTCACTCATAAGCAGGACGAGCGTTCCATCGCTGCGGGCCGCAGCTATCTCACCTTTGCCTTGCCCGGCAGCACCGTGCTGCTGGTGGCCATAGTCTGGCTGGAAAGCGCGGTCGGGCCGGTCTCCTTCGGTGCGCCGGCCGAGCTGCAGACCTTGAGCGATACCTCCTTGCGCTGGATTTTTCTACTGTTCATGCTGGGCTTGGGCGTCAAAGCCGCATTGGTTCCTTTGCATGGCTGGTTGCCGGCGGCCATGGCGGCCCCTGCCCCGGTGAGCGCGCTGCTGCACGCCGTCGCCGTCGTCAAGGCCGGCGCCTTTGGCATCGTGCGCGTCATCTATGATGTTTTCGGCATCGAGCGGGTGGCGGAACTGGGCGTGGGGCTGGGGCTCGCGGTGGTGGCTTCGGTCACGATCGTGTGGGGCTCGTTGCGTGCCCTGCAGCAGACCGACATCAAGCGGCGGCTGGCTTTTTCCACGGTGAGCCAGGTGTCGTATATCGTGTTGGGTGCTGCCTTGATCGGCCCGTTTGCAGTCATCGGCGGGTTGGTGCATTTGGTGCACCAGGGGTTGATGAAAATCACCCTGTTCTTTTGCGCCGGTATCTACGACGAACGGGCGGATGTGCGCGAGGTGGTCGGTCTGAACGGTCTGGGCCCTCGCATGCCCTGGACGTCTGTGGCGTTTTCGATTGCCGCCATGGGCATGATTGGTTTGCCGCCCATGGCGGGTTTTGTTTCTAAATGGTATTTGGGCATTGGGGGTCTGCAGTCGGGGCAGCCTTGGGTAGTGGCCGTCTTGATCGCCTCGACTTTGCTGAATGCCGCTTATTTTCTACCGCTCCTCTACCGGCTCTGGTTTCTCCCGGCAGATGCTGCGCAGAGTACAAGGCCCAGTGCGGAGTCGTTCGGTCTGGTGCTGCCGCCGGTGGCAACGGCAGCGGTGGTACTGGCCGCCGGCCTGATGGCCGGTCTGGCTTTCAGCCCCCTTGGCTGGGCAACCCTGATCGTGGAGCGTCTGTATCTGCCATGACCATGCCAGCTGCCATGTCTCTCGACCTCCTGTTATTTGTGGCGCCCAGTTGGCCGCTGCTGCTGGGGCTGCTGGGTTCGCTGCCGGCGTGTCGACGCCAGGCTTTGCGGTTGTTGCCGCTGGCCCCTTTGCCGGCGCTGGCGCTGGCGCTGATACCGCAACCGCTCGCGCTCGATCTGCCGGGCCTGCTGCTGGGCGTTCAATTGGAATTGACCGAGGGCGCCCGGTGGTGGCTGGCGATGACATCACTCGTGTGGCTTCTGGCGGCTTGCTTCGCGCAGCTGGATCCTGCCTGCCAACGCAAACCGGCCATCCTGACCGGGTTCTGGTGCCTCACTTTGAGTGGGAATATTGGCGTGTTTTTGGCGGCCGATGTGGTGACGTTCTATGTGGCCTTCGCCGTCGTGTCGCTGGCTTCGTACGCCTTGGTGGTGCATCAGGGGAATGCTGACGCCTTGCGCGCCGGGCGGGTCTATCTGTGCATGGCCGTATTGGGCGAGGCGGCTTTGTTGGCGGGGCTCATGATGGGGGCGGCAGGAGCCGAGAGCGTGCGCATCGTCGAAGTGCGGGCGGCGCTAGCGAGCCTGGAGCTGGGCCCCATGGTGATCGTTCTCCTGCTCGTTGGCTTCGGCATCAAAGCCGGCTTGCTGCCCTTGCACCTCTGGTTGCCGTTGGCCCATCCGGCCGCACCCACTCCGGCGTCGGCCGTGTTGTCGGGCGCCATCGTGAAGGCCGGTATTGGCGGTTGCCTCCTTTTCCTTGGAGCTGCCGATGGGGGCCTGGCGGTGGGCTTGGCAGTCTTGGGCATGACGGGCGCTTTTCTGGCCGCCTTGCTGGGGCTCACACAGCGCCACCCCAAGGTGATCCTCGCGTATTCCACCGTGAGCCAGATGAGCCTGTTGGTGGGCATGATCGCCCTCATGGCCGCCACACCCGCCGCACACTCTGCGTTGGTGCTGTACGGCGTGCACCATGGCTTGGCCAAGGCCGCCTTGTTTTTGGGCGTGGGTTGGATTGTCACCGTGGCGCCGCGTTGGCGGCGGGCAGCCCAGCTCTGTATTGGTCTGGCGGCTCTTTCCATCGCTGGCCTGCCCTTTACGGGCGGTGGCTTGGTGAAGCTTGCCGCCAAAGGGGTGCTGCCGGCACCTTTCGACACCATCATGAGCTGGTCAGCGATCACCACCGCCATGCTGCTGGCCTGGTTTCTGTACCGCCTCGACACACACGCCGCTGCGGCGGGTGAGCAGCAGGCATCCCATTCGGCGCGAGCGCGACCGCGGGCCTGGGTTGCATGCTGTCGCCATGCGCCAGTACCTCTCTTGCTGGTGGCTGCCACAACGTTGTCCTGGCTTGGGTGGCCACAGGCGAGCCAACACCCATACGCCTATCTTCTTCGTTGGGATAATGTGTGGTCATTGCTCTGGCCGGTGCTGGTGGGGGTACTGCTGGCGGGGGGAGTGCGGCGTCACGAGTCGAAGCTGCCCAGCGTGCCGGCCGGCGATATCCTGCCATGGGTGTGGCGGGGCATACTCGCTTGCCTGGCGCCGGTGCAGCGCATCGGCCATTGGCTGCAACAACCCGATCAATGGCGCCGACCGTTCATGCGCCAGATCGATAGATGGCTGGCGGCCGACGTCTATTGGCTGGCGCGTCGCGAAGAGGGCATGAAACCCTGGCAGCGGAGCGCACGCCGTACGCTTTGGGTGCTCGGAGTTCTCTGGCTCGCGCTCACTCATCGCTGAGTTCCAGCACCGCGAGGCCTATGGATTCTGACGGTTCCGCCATGGCGGTTGGTTGCTACGCTGGCGCACACCCGTTCAAGATCGCTCAACGAGCGTCCAGGAGCCCAGCATGTGGGATTTCAGCCTCTCCCGTTCGATGCAGTTATTGGTGCGAACCGCACCTTTCCTCTTGCTGCGTCTGGCAGTTTATTTCGGCATCACGCTGGCCTACATCCTGGTTACCGCGGTGGGCGCGGGAGTGGGCTGGGGGGTGGGCGCCCTGGGCAGCCAGAGCTTTCAAGCCGGCGCCGCCTTCTGGGGAGGCTTGACCGGATTCGTGCTGGTTTCGGTCTTCATGTACTGGGCGCGCGAATACATTCTCTATCTGGTAAAGGCTGGCCATATCGCGGTGCTGGTGGCCTTGCTCGACGATCAACCGTTGCCCCAGGGTCAGTCGCAATTCGCTTATGGCACCACTGTGGTGAAAGAGCGTTTTGCTCAGGCCAGTGTTCTGTTTGCCATCGATCAGCTCGTGCGCGGCGTGTTGCGTGCCATCGTGGGGTTGGTGCGTGGCATGTTCAACCTCTTGCCGTTGCCGGGTGTCAAACAACTCATGGGCCTGCTGCATGCGTTTCTGCGCGTGGCCATTGGCTTCGTCGACGAAGTCATTCTGGCCCACGCCATCCGAACCCGCTCCGACGACGGCTGGGTCTCGGCGCGAGATGCCCTCATTTTGTATGGGCAGAACTATCGGGTGATGCTCAAGAACGCGGCCTGGCTTACCGTGTTCATCTATTTGCTGAGTTTCTTGGTATTCCTGGTGATGCTGGCGCCGGCCGCAGCCATCGTATGGCTTATGCCCGGCGGATGGAGCGCTGGCGCCTTGGTGTTCGCCGTGCTGCTGGCCTGGAGCGTGAAGGCCTCTCTGCTCGATCCCTTCGCCATCGTCTGCCTCATGCAAGTGTATTTCCGCACGGTGGAAGGGCAGCAGCCCGACCCTGAATGGGAAGCCCGCCTGGAGCAGATGTCGGGCAAGTTTCGTGAGCTCAAGGCGCGAGCTGCTGCAACCGTGACGCCAGCGCCAGCACCTGCGGCAGGCGCTGAAGCGACTGCGGCGCCGGATCAGCCCGTCTGACCTGGTTCAACGAGCCCAAACGCCCATAGCTCCATCAGCGGTCCAGTTTCTCCTTCATTTTGTTTTCAGGTGTTGCAATGTTTCGGTGTCTTTCGTTTCGTCGTGGGGCTCTGTGGTGGGTGGCGGCGGTGTTTTCGGCTCCTGCCGTGTCGGCTCCAGGTGGCGAGGTGATTGGCGAACTCACAGCCAAAATCGACGGCCAGCCGTACCAAGGCCACGCGCTGCATCTACCTGCCGAAGGCACCGCCACTGCAACCTACCAGCAGTTCGGCGAAAACGTGCTCGTCAGCGTGCATGCTCTTGACCCCAAGTCCGAGCGTTTACTGACCAATTCCCTGCAAGTTGAATTTTCCGGCACCGGGGAGATCCGCGGTTCGGTGCCAGCAACCGTGTCGTGGTGGCCGCAGGGTATGCGGGGCGTGTTCTATATCGGCGGGTCCGAAGGCGGTCAGGCCGCCGTTCAAATTGAAGAACTGCAATTGGGTCAAAATCCGAGGGCAGCAGGTTCTTTCTCCGCGTCGATCTGTCGCAAAGAGAGCTTTTTTGCCGAGGTTGATCTGTCGAAGTGCCTGCCGGTAGAAGGGCGGTTCGACTCCGCCTTGAAGCTGGGATGATGACTTGCGGGTTTGCCGGGGTATCCTTGTCACTTTATGTTGCAGGAGGCTCGGAATGCTAGGTTTCAACCCGCTGCTCTTTCTGGGCCGGCTGATGCTGGTCGGCGCCTTCACCCTCTCGTCCGCCGCGTGGAGTGCGGTCGAGCGGCTGCCATTGCCGCCGCCTCAACACGATGTGATCCTGCAAGTTCGGGGAGCCCTCACCCAGCACAATGTGGGTGATGAAGCCCATTTCGACTTCGATCTGCTGACCGCACTGCCCGCGCGCCAGGTGGTCACATCTACCTCGGTCACTGATGGCGAGCAAGTGTTCGAAGGCGTCTTGGTGCGCGATTTGCTCGATTGGGTGGGAGCGCAAGGCAACGTGGTTGAGGCGTCCGCGCTCAACGATTACGTCATCGAGATTCCCGCCGATGATTTTCGTGAGTACGACGTTATTCTGGCGCACACCATGAATGGGGAGCGGCTCAGCGCCCGCGACAAGGGGCCGCTCTGGATTGTGTATCCGCGCGACGAAGTCGACGAGCTGCAGGATATCCGTTACGACTATCGATGGGTATGGCAGTTGCACAAGCTCGAGGTGCGCTGATGGCCGACGCCAGGATAGGGCCCCGATTCGGGTATGCAGTAAACCTGCTGACCATCGTGGTGTTTGCGCTGTTTTTGTGCTTTGCCCTCATCCGTCTGGCTGGTACGGAACGTCAGATGCGGCTGGAAGCGGGTCAGAATATGGTCTGGGTGTTGTCGCAATCGCAGCGCGAAGTGCTGCGGCTGGAGGCTGCCGTGGCGCGGCATCTGGCCGGCCTGAGCTTGCCCAACGGCGATCTTGAGCTCTACTTCGACCTTCTGCTGAGCCGCTTGAATCTGTTGGATCAAATACCTCAGCAGCTGGCCTTGCAGGGCCTCGGCCTGGCTGATCAGATCGGCGCGGCGGCGCTGGAAGTCCGGCGACTCGAGGCGCTGTTGCCGGCCGTGCAGAATGGTTCGCTCGAAGCGGGTGAAGAGTTTGCTGCCGTACTGCAAACCCTGGCTACGCTCTTCAACCGTGCCGCCAATGCCGCCATGGTGGCAGAGTGGGACGAGCTCGGTGAACGTCTCGACCTCTCGCGCCAGGCCTTGTGGGAAATCATTGCCTCGGTGGTGGTGATTCTGATCAGTGGCGCATTGCTGTCCACGCGCCTCTTGTTCACGTTGCGGCAGGCGCGACGTGCCGAGGCGTCTTTGCGCCAAGAAAAGCAGTTTTCGGAATTAGTGCTTGGCTCGAGCGGCGAGGGCATTGTGGCGGTTGACCGCAATCAACGATGCACCCTCTGGAACCCAGCCATGAGCCGCATCGTGCCGGTGACGGCGGCGTCTGCCCAGGGCATGCCCCTGGCAGAGGTGGCTGGCCTTTTTGCGTCATCGCCAGTGGCCAGGGCCGTGGAGGCCAGCCTGAATGGCGAGTCGGCCGAGTGCACTCACCAGCCGTATTTTCGCGATCTGGCTGCGCAACCCCAGTATCTCGACATTACTGTTTCGCCCTTGCGTCACGGCGTTGAGGTGGTGGGCGCCATTCTATTCGTGAGAGACACCACCGATCGCTACATGGCAGAAAGGGCATTGGTGCGGCATCGCGACGAGCTGGAACATCTAGTGGCCGAGCGCACCCTGCATTTGCGCGAGACCCAGGAAAAGTTGCTGGTGGCCTTGCACGATCTCGAGCGCGCGTTCGCGCGCGAGCACGACGCCGCCGAGTTCTATCGCGGTTTTGCGGCCATGGTCAGCCATCAGTTCCGCACGCCGTTGGCTATCATCGACTCCAACGTGCAGCGGCTGGTGCGTCGGGGCCATGATGTCACGCCGGCGGAAGTCGCGCAGCGCGCGGAGCGCATCCGGGCCAGCATCCGTCGCTTGACTGATCTGGTGGAATCCACCCTCAACGCCGCGCGGCTCGATGCTGAGCAGATTGCCCTGGAGGGTGATACTCACGACCTGCGCGCTCTGGTGGCGGCGGCCTGCGAACGCCAGCGCGAAGCTTCACCAGAGCGCACCCTGCACCAAGAGCTGCCGCCGGAACCTGTGTCGGCCTGGTGCGAACCGGTGTTGGTGGATTCCATTCTCAGCAACCTGCTCAGCAATGCCCTGAAGTACTCGCCGGCCGAAAGTATGGTCACCGTGTCGGTGGGTCGTACCGGCGACCGGAGTTGGTGTGCGGTGCACGATAAGGGCGTGGGCATCCCGGCTGACGAGACGGCTCGTGTCTTTGAACGTTTCTATCGAGCCTCCACCGCGGGCGATGTGCGGGGCACTGGCATTGGCCTCAACCTGGCGCAGGCGCTGGCGCAACGTCAGAACGGCGAAATCACCGTGACCAGTGAAGCAGGCGAGGGCGCCACTTTCACCTTGTGGCTGCCTGCGCGCCCGCCTCGGCGAGCTCCTTTATCCGATATTCAAGAGGTGTCTGTGTGACCAACCTTTTTCCTTACGAGATTCGTCCGCGCATTTTGTGCATCGAAGATGAAGACGACTTGCGTGCCGATTTGGTGGAAGAGCTGCAGGAGGCAGGCTATACGGTGATCGAAGCCGTCGATGGCGAGCAGGCGCTCATTCAGCTGCGCTCGCTCCGCCCCGATCTGATCTTGTGTGATATCAACCTGCCGCGCGGCAACGGCTACGAAATCTTGCGCGCCTGGCGTGAGCAGGAAGATGCCCTTGCCGATGTGCCGTTCGTGTTCCTCACGGCCCTGGCCGAGCCGCGCGACGTCATCGACGGCAAGCTTGCAGGCGCCGACGACTATCTGGT
>JAJUJN010000110.1 GCA_029265335.1 Alcaligenaceae bacterium | reverse complement strand
GCGCGCATCGAATCGGCGCTCGAAGGTCGTGATGCCTTCCGCTTTGCCGTGGTGGGCAATGTCAACAACTCGATTGGTATTTTCGAGCGCAAGATCATCCCCCAGCTCAACGCCAGCGGTGTGGATTTTGTGGTGTCGGCAGGCAACTCAGTGAGCGGCAACGGCGAAGATAAATACCGAGCCCTCTACCGCAGTCTGGGCAATCTGCGCGTGCCCTATTTGTTGGTCTTCGGCGAGAACGAATACAGCCGCCTGGGCAGCTACCGCTACTACGACCATTTCGGCCCATACCTGTTTGCCTTCGATGCCGGAAACAGCCAGTTTCTATTTCTGGACATTGCGGGGGTAACCCACCCCAGCTGGCAGTTGCGCTGGCTTGAGCAGCAACTGGAAGCCACACCGCGCCCCGAACATACTTTCGTGTTCAGTGGCCATCCGCTCAAACCGGTAGACCTCACCGGCCTTCTGGAATTCGATCACGACTATCTCATGGCGCCCGTGATGCGCGAGGCTGCCGCCGGCTTGATGGAACGCCATCAGGTCACCGCAGTGTTTTCCAGCAATTTGCCGATTTATGCCCAGCAGCGACATCACGACACCGATTACGTCCTCACCGGTGGCGCTGGCGGCCTGGTACTCAATAACGAGCGTAGCTATTACCACTATGTGATCGTAGAAGTGCGTGGCGAAACCGTGAACATCACGCCGGTTGAGCTGATGATTGGCCAGCACCCCTTCTGGCGCACGGTGGAAAGCCTATGGTTCTTCATTCACTCTTTCTTCTACGTCGGGTACCTGAATTTCATTTTGGTGCTCGCAGGGCTGCTGGCGCTGGGCTTATGGCTCCGTCGTTTGCTGTTTACCGAGCGCGATTACTACCCCGACTTTGATCTGGATACCAGCGGCTGGACACCGCGATCGTTCCGGGTGGCGCATTTCACCAACAATTATTTGCCGTTCATTGGCGGGGTGCCGATTTCCATCGACCGGCTGCGTCAGGGGCTCTCGGCATTGGGCGATGAAGTGCTCGTGGTGGCTCCCAGTTACCAGGATCAGGCCGAAGACGAACCCGGCGTGTTGCGCGTGTCGTCGTTGCGGCCCATGGGCGAGAATCGTGAATTCCGCCTGGCCAACATCTTTTCGTTGCGGCTGTGGCGCGAAGTGTTCCGCTACCGACCCGATGTGATTCATGTGCATCATCCGTTCTGGCTGGGTCATGTGGGCCGCTTCATCGCTCGGCGTCTGCAGATACCGGTGGTGTTCACTTATCACACCCGGCTGGAGCATTACGCCCACCACGTGCGCCTGCCGGGCCCGCTGTTCCGCAATTTGATCTCCCACGCCCTGGTGCGACACTTTGCCAATCGCTGCGATGCGGTCATCGTGCCTACCGCCTCCACCGAAGAATATCTACGGCTGATCGGCGTGAAGCGGCCCCTCACCGTGCAGCCCACCGGCATCGAGGTCAGCCGGTTCGGCAGCAAGGATGAAGACACGTTGCGCTTGCTGCGGCAATCGCTGGGTCTGGAAAATCGCCGCATCCTCGTCAGCGTGTCACGCCTGAGCAAAGAGAAAAACATCGAGTTCATGCTCGATGCCCTGGCGCCCGCACTGCGCCGACACCGCGACTGGTGCCTGATGCTGGTGGGAGACGGCCCTTCGCGGGACACCTTGCGCGCCCGCGCCGAACAACTCGATATCAGTGAGCAATTGGTGATGCCCGGCTCAGTTGCGCCCGCGGATCTCCCGCACTACTACCATCTGGCAGACTTGTTCGTATTTGCCTCGCGCTCCGAAACCCAGGGCATGGTGATTCTCGAAGCCATGGCGGCCGGATTGCCGGTGGTGGTGGTGCGTTCGAGCGGCATTGATGATGCGGTGAGAGACGGCGACAATGGCTATAAAACGCCTCTCAATCGCGACCGCTTCCGGCAACGTGTGGTTGAACTGATGCGAAACGACGACCGACGCCAGCAGATGGCCCGCAATGCGGTGCACTTTGCCGAGCAACACGATATTGCCGAGTTTGGTCGTGCTGTGCATCAGGTTTATGCAGAGGCTTGGGCCACCCGCGCCGAAGCGGGCCTGCCGATTCCGGCCAGACTTTGCTGATTGCGGCTAGGCGCGCACCGTAGCTAAGCCTAGATTGTGCGTTGAACGTCGACATTTCGATCGACTCTGCACATCGTCCCCAGGAGGGTAAATCATGAGTCTCACCACCGACGAAATCGCCGGTCTGGTACGCGAAGACAGCGTACATCGGCGTGTTTACATCGACCCCGAGATCTTCGATCTCGAAATGGAACGTATCTACGGACGCATGTGGGTGTATGTGGGTCACGAAAGCCAAGTGCCCAACCCCGGTGATTACCACACCACCCGCATTGGCAACCAGGATGTGATTCTCGTTCGCGGCACCGATGGCCAGGTGAACGTCCTTTACAACCGCTGTCCGCATAAAGGGGCTCAATTGGTGCCTCAGGGCGACGGCAACGTGGGCAAGTTCTTTCGCTGCCCCTACCACGCCTGGACCTTCAAGCTCGATGGCTCCCATTTAGCCGCACCGCTGCGCAAGGGCCTCATCGATACCAACTACGATCCCAAGCACCCCGACTTCTCCATGCGCCCTGTGGCCCGTGTAGAAAGCTATCGCGGTTTTGTGTTCGCCAACCAGTCGCCCGAAGGCGAAGACCTGAAGTCGTTCCTGGGCGGCGTCATCACGTCGATCGACAACCTCTGTGATCGCTCGCCCGAGGGCGAGGTAGAAGTGGTCGGCGGTGTCTTTCAGGTGATGCAGCCTTCCAACTGGAAGGTGTTCTACGAGAACTTGCACGACACCATGCACGCCCCTGTCACCCACGAGTCGTCGTTTACCGCGGCCCGCGAAAAGGCGCAAGAGCAAGGCGGCATGCCGTTCGAGCTGCTGATCATGGACGGCAACGGCGCACCCTGGGAGTTCTGGGAGCAGCTCGAGCTGGTGGCCTACCCCAACGGACATGGCTATATGCAAGCCATCTTTGACCCCGATGCGTCTACCCGCGATCCAGTATCGCGCGCTCATTTCGAGGCCCTGGCCAAGGTGCATGGCGAAGAAAAAGCCCGCGACATCATGGGCATGAACCGCCACAACACCATCATTTACGGCAGCGGCTCTCCGCACACCGTGTTCCAGCAGTTCCGTGTGATTCGCCCCATCTCGGTCGACAGCACCATGATCGAAATCCAAACTTTCCGGCTGAAGGGCGCACCACCCGAGGTGTTCGATCGTGCGCTTACCTACACCAACCTGATCAACTCGCCGTCGTCCAACGTGATGCCCGACGACATCGAGCTGTATGGCCGCTGCCAGCGTGGCAACAACACCAATGGCGGCGACTGGGTAAGCCATCACCGCTACGTGGGTACCGACGAAAAAACCGAATTCGGCATGGTGTCCACCAACGGCACCAGCGAATTGCCCATGCGCAACCAGTTTGCTACCTGGAAGCACTACATGACCCAAGCCATCGACCGCGACACCCCACAAGCCCAGGTCGAACCAGCTGAGCAGGAGAAGAGCCATGTTGCTTGATCGCACTATCGATGTATCTACCACGCCAGTGGCGGGCGCCAACCTGCCGCTCGAAACCCGCATGGCGATTCAAGACTTCCTCTTTCATGAAGCTCGCCTGCTCGACGAATCGCGTTACGACGAGTGGATGGACCTATGGGCCGAAGATGGGCGTTACTGGGTTCCCCGCAAGCATGATCAAGAGAATCCCTTCGATCATGTCTCGCTCTTCTGGGAAGACGCCCTGCTGCGCGAAATCCGCGTGCGTCGGCTGGCTCACGAGCGCAACTGGTCGCAACAGCCACCCACCCGCAGCAGCCGGCTGGTCGGCAACGTGACGGTAGAAGGCACCGACAAAGCCGGCCACCTCATCGTTCGGTCCAGCCTGCGGATGACCGACTGGCGTCTGGAGCAGCGTCACTTTGCGGCCACGGTATTCCACAAGCTGGCTGCCACCGACGACGGCAGCTGGAAGATCGTGCTCAAGCGCGTGAACCTGGTGAACTGTGACGGCCAATTCGGCATCCTGGAGGTCTACTTTTGAGCTCCAAACCCGTTCTGCTGGCTCTGCATTACCAGAACGACGTTCTCCACCCGGATGGCAAGATCCGGGTGGGGCTCACCGACGACAGCAAGCGCACCGCACTGATTCAGGCTGCGGGGCGCTTGCTGGCCGGTGCGCGCGAACGCGACTGGCCGATAGTATTCGTACGCATCGCCTTTCGGCCCGATTACGCCAATATGCCGGCCCACATGCCCATTTTTCAAAAAACTCGAGAATTGGGCGCCGTCCCCGAGGGCCAGTGGGGTAGCGACTTCTATCCCGAGCTGGCGCCTCGCGAATCGCCGAACGAGCTAGTGGTCACCCACACCGCCATCAGCAGCTTCTACGGCACGCCACTGTCGCAGTTGCTCAATATGCTCCAGGCTCACGAGCTGGTGGTGTCGGGCGTAGCCACCCATTCTGTGGTCGAAAGCACCGTTCGCGATGCGGCCGATCGCGGCTACCTGGTGCGCGTGGCCGCCGACGCCTGCGCGGCAGCCGATCCCGCAGCCCATCAGGCGGCGCTCAACAGCATGGCCCTGATCGCCGATGTGAGCGACGTCCAAACCATTCTTTCACGCCAGGAATTGTCATGACGACTCCACTCGCCGCCAATCTCGAAGGGCGCGTGGCCCTGGTCACTGGCGCTACGCAAGGCCTGGGCGCCGACATTGCCCGCGTACTCGCTGAGTGCGGTGCGCGGGTGGTGATCATCGGGCGTGGCCGCGAAGCGGGCCAAGCAGTGGCCGCCGAGATCGGCGAACGCGCCCAATACAGCGAAACCGACATCACCGACGACGCTGCCATCGACCGTTGCATCGAGCACACGCTGGAGCAACACGGCCGCATCGATATCCTGGTGAATAATGCCTGCAGCTACGACGACCAAGGTCTCGCTTCGAGTCGTGAGCAATGGCACCGAACCCTCGACGTCAATCTGATTTCCGCCGCAATCTTCACGCAGAAAGCAGCCGAACACATGACGGAAGGTGGCGTGGTGGTGAACCTGGGCAGCACCGGCGGCAAATTCGGCGCGGCTGGCCGGGCCATCTACCCTGCTTCCAAGGCAGCCATGCTGCAGATCACCAAGAACTTTGCGGTGGAGCTCGCACCCCGCGGCATTCGCGTAGTGGCGGTATCTCCCGCCTGGACGTGGTCACCTGCCACCGAGAGCATGAGTGGTGGATCCATGCAAAAGGCCGACGCCGTGGGTGCGCACTTCCACCCTCTGGGCCGCGTGGGCCGAGGCGCTGAAGTGGGTCGGGCCGTGGCTTTTGTGGCCAGCCCGGCTGCCTCGTGGATCACCGGCATCGACATTCCTGTGGACGGCGGCTTCTCCATCCTCGGCCCGGACCAGGGCAAGTCACCCCGACACTGGTTTTCTACTCTCGGAACTTGATCGAGTGCTCCGGGGCGACGCTGCCCGCCCAGGAGCTCTCACCACTTGCCTCACCTACCCGCCTTCAACTGCTGCAACATCGGCAACGAGAGCAGCCGCAAGCCCGACGTGGCCGCAAACTTATCACTGACATTGCCCACCAGGCCGTTTTCGATGGCCAAGCCACTGGCCAAATCGAGTTTGCTCTCACCCGAACCCTCGCTGAAATCCAGCTGTGCCAGTTCCACCCAGACAATATTGGGTCGTGTGGTGGACTCAAACACCAGGCGCCGACGCGTGAGGTCGGCAACGGTTTGCCAGATGGTTTGCGACGCATCGGGTTTGCCTGGGTCGGGCAAACGGAAAGGTTGCGCCACGTTTCGCATCACGCTGAAAAGAGCCGCCACGGCTTCTACTGGTGTGCTTGGCTGCGCCAGGCGCTTCACATAGTAAGCCGCGCGGGCAAATCGGTCGGCGGCCAAGGTAGAGCCCGGTAGCGGCTTGCTGCCACCGAACCCTTCTACCTGCGCCAGCAGCTCGAGCTGCTGCTCGAAGGGCGGTGAATTCGTCATTACCGGATAATCGCGCGAGTGATGAATTCTCAGCTCGCCCGCCACATACTCCACGATCGCCGAATCGCCGCTGGCGTCGTCCAGCGCCAGATGAATGGCTGGCGTTTCGCCGCTGCTGGGATCAGTGAGCTGGAACACTTGCAGTTGGTTGCTGCGGGCCCAGGCCACAGCGTCGGCCACCGTGGCGAAGTTATCGAGAAAATACTGCAGCCAGACGCTCTGTGCGAGCACCGGGCGAGCGCTGTCGTAAACCCCGTAATCCGACTCGGCCAACCACAGAATGTGGCCCGCAAGCCCGGCCTCATTCATGCCATCCACCGTCATCAAATCCAGGGCGGTGACAGCTACACTGCCGTATTTCGCACTCCAGCGAAGCTTGCTCTCAACCCCATCGTCGCGCTGGATACCGCGCGGCAATTTCCAGAGATTGGTTGCCAGGTCGCGGTGATAGTCCATGTTTCTGCCGACCAACACCGCACCATTGGCATCAGGCCACAACACACGAGTGCACATCCGGTTCTCCCTCTCTCAATTCAGAGCGCAGAGTACCAGCACGTGCAATGAACCGCGAACCAGCCCCTCATACGAGCTGAGTTGGAGAGCCTCACCCCGGGGGGCAACGGCATCCCGGGCAGTGAAGCGAGCCCGGGATTTTGCCTCACTCCACTCGTATGCCCAAACGTTCGACCGTCTTGCGCCAAGTCTCGGCTTCGGCCGGGAGCTCTTTGGCCAGTTGCTCGGCGCTTTCGTAGGTAACGACCATCCCCATGCGGTGATAGGTGTCACGCAACTGAGGTTCTGCGAGTGCAGCCTTGAGTTGCTCCGCCAGCCATTGCACTTCGGCGTCGGGAGTTTCCGCGCGGGCGGTCATGGCCCACCAATTGGGTAACACCGTCTTTAATAATTCGGGGTACCCCGCCTCG
>JAJUJN010000202.1 GCA_029265335.1 Alcaligenaceae bacterium | reverse complement strand
GTCGCGCACGATGTCCACGTGCCTCGGCTGCAGGGGAATCGTATAGCTGGCGCCCGGCACCGTGGGAATCTCGGGCTCGCCGTTGCGCCCCATCACACTCTTGACCACGTGCGGTCGCATATAGGTGCCGCCATTGGCCAGCACGGCGGTAGCCTGGGCCAGCTGCAAGATGGTGAAAGCGTTATAGCCCTGCCCCACGCCCACCGACACCGTTTCGCCGTTGTACCAGCGCTGTTGCTCGGGGTCGCGGAAGTGCTGACGCTTCCATTCAGTGGAAGGCAAAATGCCGGCCCGTTCGTTGTCGAGGTCGATACCCGTGATCTGCCCGAAGCCAAAAGGCTTCATGAAGTCGTGGATGCGATTCACACCCATTTCGCTGGCCAGACTGTAGTAGTAGGTGTCGGAAGACACCACCAGCGAGCGATGCAGGTTGGTGCGGCCATAAGCCACACTGCCCGCATTGCGGAATCGGTGGCCCGCGAGTTCGAAATAACCGGGGTCGTAGATGGTGTCGTGAGCTTCGCGGATGCCCAGCTCGAGCGCGGCCAGCGCCATGAAGGGCTTGAAGGTGGAACCCACGGGATAAGTGCCCGAGAGCGGGCGATTCAACAGCGGTTTATCGGGCGATTCAGAGAGCTCGCGCCAACTGGCCGTATCGATACCGTTCACGAAAAGATTCGGATCGAAGGAAGGTTGAGAAACAAACGCCAGGATATCGCCCGTGGCCGGTTCGATCGCCACCACCGCCCCGCGCTGATCGCCCAGGGCCTGTTCCGCCACCCGCTGCAAGTGGATGTCGATCGACAGCCTGAGGTCGCGACCAGCCTGGGGTTCTTCGCGATAGAGCGCCCGCACCGGCTTGCCGCGAGCGGTGACTTCGACCGCTTCGGCCCCTACTTTGCCGTGCAGCAGCGACTCATACGACTTCTCAACACCCTGTTTACCGATGTGCTGCGTGGCCCGGTAATTGGACGACAGACCCTCTTCTTCCAGCCACTCGGCATCTTTCGCGGAAATCCGGTTGATGTAACCGATCACATGGGCGCCCACGGCGCCGTGAGGATATTCACGCATCCAGCGGGAACGGAGATCGACCCCAGGAAAGTGAAAGCGTTCGGCGGCGAAGCGCGCTGCTTCGGTTTCGCTCAGGTGGGTGCGCAAGGGAATACTGCTGAAGCGACTCGACTCGCGCAGCAGGCGACGGAATCGCGCCTCGTCGGCTTCGTCGATGGCCACTAACTGAGCAAGTCGCGCCACCGTGTCGTCGATATCGGGCACTTCTGCCGGCACGAGCTCGAGCGTCCAGGTAGAAACGTTACGTGCCAGAGCAATGCCATTGCGATCAAAGATTTCACCACGACGAGGGGCAATGGCTCTTACCGAAATCCGGTTGTTCTCGGCGCGCGTCACATAAAGACTGTGCTGTTCTACCTGCAACCACCAGAGTCTGGCGCCCAGGCCGGTGAACGCGAGCAAGACCATCACTCCAGCAAGCGCCAGGCGCAGCCGAAACTGACGAGATTGTTCACGTGCCGAATTGAGATCTACCATGACTCCACAAGCTTGAGAAACTCAGCTCACATCACGCCTGGCCGCGAACCATTGCGGCAATTGCAATACCCACACCAGCAGCGGCCACACCACGGCCCCTGCCAGGCAATCGGCCACCCACCACCAGCTGTAGGGCGCTCCCTGCAACCAGGTGGCCAGCGTGGTGGACACTCCAAAGGCCACCAGCAACACCGGAAATATATGCAGCGCCTGTGCCACCAGACCGAATCGCAGCAGGCGAATGCGCAACATTCCCAACCAATACAACATCACCACATAGGCCAGCGCATTCTCGCCCAACAGAGCAGCGTGATGCACATCCAACAGAAGGCCGCCGATGAATCCCGCCAGCATGCCTACGCGATGCGGCGCGTGCAAGCCCCAGAACAGCAAAACCAGGGCAAACCAGTCGGGCACGCCCGGCCAGCGCCCCCAGGGCAGGAGGTCGAGCAGCCACGCCAGGATCAGCGTGGCGCCGATGAACCAGATGTTGGCCTCGCGCAGCAAACGCTCTGGCGCCATCAAACGACGCGGCGGCACGCGGGTGGCAGGAGTGCTCATGCTTGCTTGCCTGAATTGCGCATCACGCATCTGACGAAATCGTGGGCGGCGGCGAGGTACCGGCCGACAACGGCGCAGCTGGGGTAGCCGGTGCTTCGTTGCTTTCGGATCCTGGCTCGGCGGTGGGCGCAGGTGGGCCCATGGGCGCTTCGCCCCCGGGTTGCACGGGGTTACCGTCGGCGTCGCGCAGGATGGGATCGACTCCCTCGGTGAGCTGCACCAGAAAGTGCCGGTGATGGTCGAGCTCGGCCACCGGCTGCGCCAGCACGCCAGCATAACCACTCACGAGGTCGGGCACCACTTCCTCGACGCGAGCCACCGGGACCCCCGGCGCGAACCAGCCCCCAAGGCCGCTGGTTACCAAGAGGTCGCCGGCCAGCAAGTCGGCATCAGCCGGCACATATCGCAGTTCGAGTTTGCCCGGTGTGGCATCGGCATAGGCAATGGCGCGCAAACCATTGCGCAACACTTGCACCGGCACTGAAACGGCGCGATCGGTGAGCAGCGCGACTTCGGCAGTGAAAGCCCCAGCGCGCACCACCTGACCGACCAGACCCCGTTCGTTGATCACGGGCATACCAGCGTCGATGCCGGCGTTTTGCCCTTTATTGATGATCAGGCGCTGGTCGAACTGAGTGCGAACCTCATAGAGCAGCTCCACCAATACCGTGGGCGCGCCCGTGCGATCGTCGCTCACGCCCAGCAAGCGACGCAGCTGTCGGTTTTCTTCGGCCAGGCGCGCAGCATGAGTGGCGAGCTGTGCCAGCTCGATCCGACGCCGGCTTTCGGCTTCGTCTTCGGCACGAATGCGAGCAGCGGTGTCGAGCCAGTCGGCCACCTGACGGGCGCCATCGCGTGGCAATCGCATGACGGTCTGGAAGGGATGCAAACCAATGCCAATGTAATGACGTGCCACATCGAGCATCTGCAAGCGTGCGTCGACCACCATGAGCGCCAAGGCCACCACGGCGAACGTCGCCAGACGAGCCCAGCCCGGGGGGCCGTGTCGAAATAGCGACGGGGCAGTACCGGGCATGTAGCTGTGTTACTCCATCAATCGTTGATGAAGACGGGCCCGAGCTTGTCCATGTGTTCGAGCGCATCGCCGCAGCCACGCACCACGCAAGTGAGCGGGTCGTCGGCCACCACCACCGGCAAGCCGGTTTCTTCTTGAAGCAAGCGATCGAGGTCGTGCAACAAGGCGCCGCCTCCGGTGAGCACAATGCCTTTTTCGGAGACGTCGGCACCCAGTTCGGGCGGCGTTTGCTCCAACGCAATTTTGACAGCGGACACGATCTGGTTGAGCGGATCGGTGAGCGCTTCGAGAATTTCGTTGGACGATACCGAGAAGCTGCGAGGGATGCCCTCGGACAGATTGCGTCCTTTGACCTCCATGTCGCGCACTTCGGCGCCAGGAAACGCCGAACCGATCTCTTTTTTGATGAGTTCGGCGGTTGGGTCGCCGATCATCATGCCGAAATTGCGCCGGATGTAATTGATGATGGATTCGTCGAACTTGTCGCCACCAACGCGCACCGAACCCTTGTAGACCATGCCACCCAGCGAGATGACGGCTACTTCGGTGGTGCCGCCGCCGACGTCGACCACCATCGACCCACTCGGCTCGGACACGGCAAGGCCTGCGCCGATGGCTGCCGCCATGGGTTCTTCGATGAGATAGACCTGGCTGGCACCGGCGCCCATGGCCGACTCGCGGATGGCACGCCGTTCGACCTGGGTGGAGCCGCAGGGCACGCACACGATGATGCGCGGGCTGGGCGCCAGCAGGTTCTTGGGATGCACCATCCGGATGAATTGCTTGAGCATTTGCTCGGTGACGGTGAAATCGGCAATGACGCCGTCTTTCATGGGGCGGATGGCCTCGATATTGCCCGGCACACGGCCCAGCATCAGCTTGGCCTGATGGCCTACCGCCTGAATGGTTTGCTTGCCGTTGGGGCCGCCTTCGTGGCGAATGGCTACGACCGAAGGCTCGTCGAGAACGATACCCTTGCCGCGCACATAGATGAGCGTGTTGGCGGTACCGAGGTCGATCGCCAGGTCGCTGGAGAAGTAACTGCGCAGAAATCCGAACATGGAGGGGGACTGGTGTGAAGATCGGCGCCAGCTCGTAACATGAACAAGCACACGCGCATACGGGCATGGCTGTGCATGATACGGCTTGGGCCCGACCGGCAATTCGAAGAAGTGACCTGGATTTGGCTGCCAAGGGGTGTTGATAGCGGCGCCGCAACGCAAACGCTGGGCCGAACCCACGGTTACCGACCCACGCCTATCGAGCAGGCTGTACCCCCGGCAACTCCGACACCACGATCAGCCAATGAAAAATGATAACTTATAATCCTAGCAAATCCGCGGCATGGTGCCATGTTCAGGGCAATAATCCAACGCCTGCGTTTCTGCCCAGCTGCCCGACGTCATCCGGCGCCGGGGCATAGTCTGTCCAAATCATGCTCACCGAAACCGAAATCCAGCGCCTGGCACACTTGGCGCACCTCGAGATGACCCCCGAAGCCACGGGCCCCACCCTCGAGGCTCTCAATCGTATCCTGGGTCTCATCGAGCAACTCCAGGCCGTC
>JAJUJN010000419.1 GCA_029265335.1 Alcaligenaceae bacterium | reverse complement strand
TGTAGGTTTATGGGACAGCCCCATGCCGGCCTGCCATGAACTCATCAACTGGCTCGACGACTTCAATTTGAGCGAACAACAGCGCCAGGCATTATGGGTAAGCAACCCCGAAAGACTCTACGGGTTCGAGGCGATGCCGCGCTCATGAGGCTAGGCCTCCACATCAGCCCCCAACAACCGAAGAAGAAGAGGTAACTCTGTGAATCGCCGCGAACTGCTACGTCTGTTCAGCACTGCCGCTTTGTTTTCTGCTGCGCCATCGATCTTTACTACGGCTGCCGCGGCGTCGCGCTCAACGGCCACTATGTTGGTGGGCTTTCCGCCGGGTGGTTCAACAGATGTCGTTGCCCGTGCGGTAGCGGGGCATGCCCACGGCCCTGGTGGCTCGGTTGCGATCGTGGAGAACGTAGGAGGGGCGGCTGGTCGCATTGCCGTCAGTAAGCTCATTGGCAGTGAGCCAGATGGGAGCACGGTGTTGGTGGCGCCCACTTCAACGATGACGCTTTTTCCTCATATTTTCCACCCCTTGAACTACGATCCCGAAACCGACATTACGCCGGTGGGCCCGATTTGCTCCTTTGCTTTCACACTCGTGGTGAGCCCTGAGGTGGTGCCAGATTCCGTACAGACGCTGGACGATCTCAAGGTGTGGCTGGCACAAAACCCCGATTATGCCGCGTATGCCACTGGTGGCGCTGGCACACCCATGCACTTCATCGGCGTGATGGTTGGCGACGCTTTCGATCAAGACCTTACTCACGTTGCGTACAAAGGCGCAGCACCGATGATTCAGGATCTTCTGGGCGGTCAAATCGCACTGGGCGTTACCGTTTTGGGCGATTCACTGCCCCATCTGCAGTCAGGCAAGCTCAGGGCTCTGGCCATTACGAGCCCCGAGAGATCCCCCCACATCCCTCAAGTGCCAACCGTGAGCGAACTGAATTACCCCTCGCTGACCACTGTGGAAGAGTTTGGGGTGTACCTGCCCGCCAACGCCCCCAAAGTTGCCCAAGAGCTTTGGATCGAAAATATCAAACGTGCGCAGCAAACACCCAAGATGCAGGAGATGCTGAACACTTCAGCCTATCAGCTGGCGCACGCCACGCCAGATGAATTCGCAGCCCGCCTCCAGCAGGAGCGCGAACGCTGGGCCGATGTGGTGAAGCTTTCAGGCTTCCGAATCGAGACCTGACTCTAGAAACCTGACTCGCCGCCGGCATTCTCGCTCAACTCAACAGCGGTGCTCCAGGCAAGACGGCCCTGCGAAACTTTCACGTTTCGCAGGGCCGAGTCCATCTGCAGGGGTGCCGAGCGACGGCCGACCCCTGTGCAAGCTATCAATCCAGCTTGGGCAGATCGAGGCAGTTTTCTACCTTCCAGCCATAGAGCCATTGCAAAGAGTCGTAGAACTGCTCTTGCGTGCGGCCCGCCCAAAGCGAGTTGCGCACGATGCGCTCAACGCCTTCGGCATGATAAATGCGACCCATTTCACGCGTCGACCACAACACTCGGGCCGTGCGCGGGATGCGCACCCGCTCGTAGAGGCGGAAACCTTCGGTGAAGTCGTTGTTGCAGGCCTTGAGAGCCTCACCCAGGGTGACGGCGTCTTCGAGCGCCATGCAGGCGCCTTGCGCCATGTATTGCGTCATCGGATGCGCAGCATCGCCCAGGATGGTGACACGACCGGTGCTCCAGCGATCCACAGGATCGCGATCGGCCGTGGCCCAACGGCGCCAGGAAGAGGGGCGATCGAGCATTTGGTGGGGCGTAGGGTGTACCCCTTCGACATACGAGAGCACTTCTTCTTTGCTGCCGTCGCGAACGCTCCATTCTTCTTCTTCGCGACTGTGGAAGGTAACCACCAGGTTGTACTGCTTGCCGCCACGCAGCGGATAATGCACCAAGTGACAACGCGGGCCGGCCCACACCACGGGAGCGTTGATCTGCAGCTCTTCGGGCATGTTCTCGACGTCGACCACCGCGCGGTAAACCACATGGCCAGTGACCTTCACCGGGTCGCCAATCAGCTGTTGGCGAATCACCGACCTCACGCCGTCGGCGCCCACCACGGCGTCGGCCACGTGCCGTTCGCCCTTGCTGTCGATCACGGCAACTTTATCGCCTTCGAACTCCACACCGGTGACCGTGGTGGAGGTTTTGAATCGAATGTTCTCTTGCTGCTGCACGCCTTCGAGAATCGACAGATGAATGTCAGCGCGGTGGATCACGCCGTAGGGGTTGCCAAAG
>JAJUJN010000348.1 GCA_029265335.1 Alcaligenaceae bacterium | reverse complement strand
CGGAATCGGGCTCGAGCACCATGACACCATCGCCCTGCCCGAAAGCCTCACGGTAGGCTTCGAGACTGCGATAGAAGTTGTAGAACTCTTCGTCTTCGCCAAAGGCTTCGGCGTAGATCCGGCTGGCCTCACCATCGCCCGCACCGCGGATGGCCTGGGCCTCGGCAAAGGCTTCTGCCACGATCTCGTCACGTTGCCGTTCGGCGTTGGCGCGGATGCGCTCGCCTTCGGCTGCACCGATGGCGCGCTGTTCGTTGGCCACCCGGGTGCGCTCCGCTTCCATGCGTCGATACACCGACTCGGAAATCTCGGGCACGAAGTCGATGCGCTTGAGTCGAACGTCGACCACTTCAACACCCACGCTCAGCGCCAGCTGGGCCACGTTATCGCGGATTTCGTTCATGATGACGTCACGCTGGCTCGACACGACTTCGTTCACAGTGCGGCGGTTGACCGAAGCGTTGAGGGCGTCGCGAATGATGGCCGACAGGCGGGCTTCAGCGGAGCGCTCGTTACCGCCGAAGGTGACGTAGTAGAGACGCGGATCAACAATGCGCCATTTCACGTAGGTGTCGATCAGCAAGTTCTTCTTTTCGGAAGTTTGAATGCGCTCGGCCTCGCTATCGTCGATCGTGAGCAGGCGCTTGTCGAGATACACCACGTTCTGGAACGGCGGCGGCAACTTGAAATAAAGGCCAGGCTCGTCGATGACTTCGCGAACTTCACCCAGGGCAAACAGCAACGCGTAGTCGCGCTCGCGCACCACGAACAGCATGGTGGACAACAGCACTGCCACGATAGCAATGATCACTGCCAGGGGTACGAGGACTCGGTTCATGTCTTCTTCTCCCTTCAGCGATTACGGTTGAACGAGCGCGACGACAACGTGCCGCTACGCGACGAAGAGGCGTCGGTGGCGGGCGCGGAACTGCTGCTGCCCGACGGATTGCCACCGCTGCCAGTCTGCGTACGGGCGGGGTCTGCACCCTGACCGCTGCTCTGGCCGCCGCCCGACCTGCTGGCCGACTCCTGCATGAGCCGGTCGAGGGGGAGGTACATCATATTGTTGCTGCTCTCGGCATCCACCAGCACCTTGCTGGAGTCGGCCAACAGCTGCTCCATGGTTTCGAGATATAGACGATCACGGGTAATGGCCGGCGCCTGTTGATAAGCGCTGAGCACTTCGCTGAAGCGAGCCGCGTTACCGCGGGCATCGTTGACTACCCGTACCCGATAACCCTCAGCTTCTTCGAGCATGCGCGAAGCGGTACCGGTGGCGCGCGGAATCACCGAATTGGCATAGGCCTCGCCTTCGTTGATCTGGCGCTCCCGATCCTGGCCGGCTTTGACGGCGTCGTCGAAAGCCGCCTGCACCTGCTCAGGTGGTTGCGCATTCAGGATGGCAACCGTGCTGATGAGTATGCCGTTTTTGTAGAGATCCATGATCCGTTGCAACAAGGCTTGCGTGCGCGAGGCGATCTCGGTACGGCCTTCGTAAAGCACGAAGTCCATGGTGGTGCGGCCGATGACCTCGCGCATAGCCGTTTCAGCGGCCTGGCGCACGGCGTCGTCGGGGTCGCGGTCGTTGAACAGGTAATCCTGGGCGCCGTCGGGTCGGATGCGATACTGCACGACAAACTGAAGATCGACGATGTTCTCGTCGTCGGTCAGCATGAGTGACTCATTCGGTACCTTGTTGCGCGCGTTCCCCCGGAAGCCAATTTCGAAGGTGCGCAATTGCGCAACATCCACCACCTGAACGTCTTCGACCGGGGTGGGAATGTGCCACTGGAAACCCGCGGGCACGGTGGTTTTGTATTCGCCGAAGCGCGTGACCACACCCACATTACCTTCTTGGATGATGAAGAAACCGCTGCCCAACCAAATGAGCACGGCTGCCACCACCACGACGATAATGCCCATGCGGGTGCTGCGCGGCGACGGACCACCGCCACCGCCGCCATCACCGCCGCCACCAAAAGGATTGTTGCGCCGCGGGCGGCGACCAAACAAGCCGCTCAAGCGTTTGTTGAAGTCGCGCCACAACTCATCGAGATCGGGCGGGCCCTGATTCTGACCACCACGAGGCGGACGACGCGGAGGTTCATCACCCGACCCGCCCTGGCCTTGGTTGCCTCGACCCCATCCCGGGTCATTCAGGTTGAACAGTTTGAAAGGCAGATGCATCTTGTTGAAAGCGAGAACGGCTGAAATCCGCGATGGCTCCACGCAGGAGGTCGAGGCCGGAACGCTCGGAAGCGCTGACAAAAACACGCGAGATCGTACCATGGGTGTCACGTTGCACCTGCGGAACGACATCGATGCGGTCGATCTTGTTATATACAAGCAAGCGGGGCACTTGCGCCGCCCCGATATCTTCGAGCACTTGGTTTACCTCGGCCACCTGGGCATCGCGCTGGGGGCTGGAGGCATCGACCACGTGCAGCAAGAGATCGGCGTAGACAGTTTCTTCAAGGGTAGCCCGAAACGCGGCCACCAAGGTGGGCGGCAGATCGCGTATGAAGCCCACGGTATCCGACAGCGTGACCGTACCCACCGAATCGATCCACAACCGACGGGTGGTGGTGTCGAGGGTGGCGAACAGTTGATCGGCAGCGTAGGCTTCGGCGCGCGTGAGCGCATTGAACAGCGTGGACTTGCCGGCGTTGGTGTAACCCACCAGCGAAATCGACATGACCCCGCCGCGGCTGCGCGCACGCCGCTGAGTTTGACGTTGCCTGCCCAGCCGTGCCAGGCGCTCACGCAACAGGCGCATGCGCGAACCGATCATGCGACGATCGAGCTCGAGCTGCGATTCACCCGGGCCCCGAATACCAATACCCCCCTGCTGCCGTTCGAGGTGAGTCCAACGGCGGGTGAGTCGAGTGGAAAGATGTTGCAACTGCGCCAACTCGACTTGCAGCTTGCCCTCGTGACTGCGGGCGAGCAAGGCGAAGATATCGAGAAT
>JAJUJN010000414.1 GCA_029265335.1 Alcaligenaceae bacterium | reverse complement strand
CGTGCCCCGCAAGCCGGAAGCCGGCGTGCTCGATGCGATGCGCCAGCCGATTGCTCACGACGTCGTCGTGGATCTCGGCTACCGCACCACAGCGTGTGCAGACCACCAGTAGATTATGCGGTGCGCCGGCGGCGTCGCCGCAGGCGATGAAGGTGTTGAGCGAATCAACTTTGTGGACCAGACCTTCTTCCAGCAGAAAATCGAGCGCACGATATACCGTGGGAGGTGTGGCGTTGGGATGGACCTCGCGAATTTCGTCGAGCAATTCGTAGGCTTTCAGACTGCGCCCATGTTGCAGGAGCAACTCGAGCACCTTGCGACGGATGGGAGTGAAGCGCTTGCCGCGTTCCGCACAGAGGGTTTCTGCCACCGCCAACGCGTCTGCCACATGTGCGGCGGTAGGTGCCGAGTGGAATGGGGTTTCGGGCTGGCCCGAAGCGAGGGGGGCAGGAACGTGACGTGACATCGAAAACTACGGAAAACGAAACCAATCAATCAAAACCGAACAGCTCTGTCGCAAGATAACAGGCCTGAAGAGGCACTGCAAACCAGGTCGGAAGGGGCACTGCAAACGTGCCCTGGCTGCAGCAACCAAAAGGGAGGGTGGCCAGGATTCCCAAAGCGTCGCCTTCGTTGCCAGTCAATCGATTGCGCGGGAATCACAAACCATGTGGGAAGGTCGTGCTGGTCTCGATGAAATTTAGTGACAAAATCACGGAACGTGATCAAACATAACAATTGGAGACAACATGAACACGGCCTCACCGGTCGCCGATTTGTATGCTGCGCGACTGACCCCTCGAGAACAGCAGATCTATCATTACCTGCTCACTGGCGTATCCAACAAGCGCACCGCTTACGAACTCGGCATTTCTCAACGCACCGTAGAAACTCACCGCTCTCGTATCTATCGCAAGTTTGGTGTTCGCAGCGCGATGCAATTGCTGGCCATGGTGGCTAGCGAATCACGCTTCCCGCCGGGAGTGCTAAGGGGTCTGGCTCAACCGTCCGAAGCGTTCATGGTGGCGGCTCCTGGCGCCTACGACACCTACCGTCAAACTGCGCCCGGCGCCCCGGGCTCTCCTCATCAAGTGAACCCGTATCGCCCGGGCGGGTAATACAGCGTAGGAGAGCAAGCCGCCGGCGCGAAATGCCCTCAGCCCCGGGGGTTCAATTGACGAGCGCGGCCGGCGCTGGTGTCCAACCTACAGGTACAGGCAAAAATTTGCGCCACTCGCACAAATTTGCCTTATGCTGGCGCAAGGTTGCAGCGACATGGCAGCAACCACCCCTGACCATCGGAGGTCGATATGGATAAGCACGGCAAGCCCCCTAAAAAGCCGCAACCCAAGCGTCCTGTTCCAGCGGGAGAACCGGATATGGCGGCGCAGGCAAGCAATGCGAACACTCGGCAGGGCAATGCCGCAGGTGATCGAAAAACCGGGAAAGCAGCGCGCGGGCGTTGATGCCCCGCGCAGAGTGCGTTGAACTCGTGCCAAGTGAGGGGCGCCCCGCTCACGACGCGCGGGCGACCCATACTCGCCAGGATTCGGGGCTGCGCTTGGCAAGCCCCGAATTCATCACTTCGCGAGAATCCAAAAGCCCGGCCGATCGGTTTCAGCCTTGGTGCTGCTGCTGGTTGCCTGGCACCATTTGAGGAGTGAAGGTAAAAAGTTGCGGGTTGTCGGGGTCGACGGTTACGCGCACCCAGTGAGTGTCGGGCCAGCCAAACGTTTCTACCCGCGTGAAGTTTTCAAAGGGCCGCTCGCTCTTGCGACCAAAGAGGGGTTTGTCGATCCGGAACAGATGAGTGTCGCCATGCAGCAAGGCCGTGGGCTTGTCATAGGATTCCATGTGGTCTCGCAAGCTGGTTACCCATTCGTCGAAGGGTGTGGCTTGCGGCGGTTTGGGCGCACTCACGCCGCCGAATAAACGAAAATACCTGCCCAGATAGCTTGCTGGCCAATGGTTTTCAAAACCCGGGTTGGCGTGAATGATGAGCACGAGCCCAAGACTATCGTTTTTCTTGGCGCGCGCAAAAGCCTGGTCGAGCCAGGCCAGATTGGCGGCGTGGCGCCGTTGGCGCTCTTGTTCCAGTTCGGGCGTGCGCTCGAAGTTGTCGTTGCTGCCCAGGATGTGCATGGTGGCAAAGGTAACGCCGCCAAGATCCCACATCTGATTCTCGATATATTCCGAATGCTCGGGATCCGTTCGCTGGCTGTCGAGGGCAATGGTGCGCTGCCCCAAGCTACGGCCCTCTGGATAGAACAAAAGCGAGGTCTCGCCCATTGAGGTCG
>JAJUJN010000033.1 GCA_029265335.1 Alcaligenaceae bacterium | reverse complement strand
GGCAATCGAAGAGGCGTTGGCCGAGGCCAAACCTTGATATTGTTCACTGGCTGCCTCATCTGACTTGTTGTGCGCGCCGAAAAACCTTCGGGTTGGCGCGTGTCGAGTCAGCACAGTACCCAAAACGCATCCGCGAGGAATTGAAATGAAGCGACCCGATGTCCGGGCTTGGATGTGGGCCGATGCCCTGCATACCGTGGCGCGAGCCGAGCGACTGCAGCGCCAAATGTTTCAGCCGGGCGCAGCCGATCGACGGCGTGCACCCGCCTGGGAACCTCCTGTCGATGTTTTCGAAACCGCCAACGATCTACGCGTGCTCGCCGCCTTGCCGGGTGTCGATCCGCAACAGATACAGGTAACCATCGACGACGGCGTTCTGGTGATTTCTGGCGAACGCGGCTTGCGTGCCGAGTTGCAGGGTGCCGTGATTCACCGACTCGAACTGCCGCAAGGACGGTTCGAGCGCCGGCTGGTGCTGCCCGCGGGTCGCTTCGAAATCGAGCCACCTCGTCTCGAGAGTGGCTGCCTGGTGATTGTGCTGCGCAAGGCCTGAAGGAGGACACATGACCGAAACCAATCTTCGCGACCACGCCAGCAGTGCCTCGGCGTCCACCGCTACCGGCGCCGCCACCACTGGTCCCACCTCCACCCAAGATGAGGCAGATTTGATCGCCATCGTGCCCGTGCGGCAGTTCGTGCTTTTTCCTGGCGTCGTCATGCCCATCACGCTCAAAGACGAGGCTGCCATTGCGGCCGCGCAGCACGCGGTCCGTGAGGGTGTGCCGCTGGGCTTGGTGATGCAGCGCAGCGATGCGAGCGACGAAGAGTTCTCGCCCCTGAACCTCCATCGGATGGGCACGGTTGCCAACGTGTTGCGCTATGTCACATCGCCCGATGGTGAGCATCACCTGGTGTGCCAGGGCGAGCAACGCTTTCGGGTGAGTCGTTACACTCAAGAGCGGCCCTTCCTCCAGGCGCAGGTTGTTCGTCTCGACGACGCGGGCGCAGAATCTCCCGATCTCGAAGCCCGCTTGATCCACCTGCAAGGTCAGGCGCTCGAAGCGCTGCAGCTGCTGCCGCAATCTCCGCCCGAACTGCTCTCGGCTGTGCGCAGCATGGGCACGTCGTCGGCCCTGGCGGATTTCATTGCCGCCTACTCCGACATGCCGCCCGACGAGAAGCAGGATGTGCTCGAAACCCTCGATCTCGCCCGTCGCAGCGAGCTGCTGTCTTCCTACCTGGCGCAACGCATCGAAGTTCTGCGTCTGTCACAAGAAATCAGCCGCCAAACCCGTGCTTCGCTCGATGATCGGCAGCGCGAAGTGTTGCTGCGTGAGCAACTGGCCACCATCCAGCGCGAACTGGGCGAAGGCGAAGAAGAGGGCAAAGCTCGCGAAATCGCCGAACTCACCGAGGCGATCGACAAGGCGCAAATGCCAGAAGAAGTGGATAAGGCCGCACGCAAAGAATTGCGGCGCCTGGAGCGTATGCCGGAGGCTTCGGCCGAGTTCGGCATGGTGCGCACCTATCTCGATTGGCTGATCGAGCTGCCCTGGGCCCTGGAAGAAGAGGCTCCGGTAGATCTCGCCGAAGCGCGTGCCGTGCTCGAAGCCGACCACCATGGGTTGGAACGCATCAAGGAACGCATTCTGGAGTTTCTGGCCGTGCGCAAGCTCGCGCCCGAAGGCAAAGCGCCCATTCTGTGTTTTGCCGGGCCACCCGGCGTGGGCAAAACCTCGCTCGGTCAGTCGATCGCGCGCGCCATGCAACGCCCGTTTGTTCGGGTAAGTCTTGGCGGGGTACACGACGAAGCCGAGATTCGCGGTCATCGCCGCACGTATCTGGGCGCCTTGCCTGGCAACATCATCCAGGGCATCCGCAAAGCCGGGAGTCGGCAATGCGTGATGATGCTCGACGAGATCGACAAAATGGGTGCGGGCATTCAGGGTGATCCTGCCGCCGCCATGCTCGAGGTGCTCGATCCGGAGCAAAACCATACGTTCCGCGACAACTACCTGGCAGTGCCCTACGATCTTTCGCGCGTGGTTTTCATCGCCACCGCCAATATGCTCGACCAGATTCCCGGTCCGCTGCGCGATCGCATGGAGGTGATTCCGCTCACCGGCTACACCGATGCCGAAAAGCTCGAGATCGCTCGCCGTTACCTGGTGCCGCGCGCCCTCGAAACCAACGGGCTCACTGCCGAGCAGGCCAGCATCGACGACGAGGCCATCCGTCAGATCATTCGCCACTACACGCGTGAAGCCGGCGTGCGACAGCTCGAGCGCGAACTGAGCCGAGCCCTGCGCAAGATCGCGGTTCGCGTGGCCGAAGGCGAAGCCAACGCCGTTCGCATCACTCCCGACGATCTGCACGAAATCCTGGGCGCAGCCCGCTTCGAAGATGAAGTGGCGATGCGGGTGAGCGTGCCGGGCGTGGCCACGGGTATGGCCTGGACGCCCGTCGGGGGCGATATCCTCTTCATCGAAGCCACAGCGGCTCCCGGCAAAGGCAAGCTCACACTCACGGGTCAGTTGGGCGATGTCATGCGCGAAAGCGTGCAGGCGGCGCTCAGCTTGCTCAAGAGTCGCGCAAGTACGCTCGAAATCGATGCCGAGAAGCTCGATAAAAGCGACCTGCATGTGCACGTGCCTGCCGGCGCCACGCCCAAGGATGGCCCCAGTGCTGGCGTGGCCATGTACCTGGCTCTGGTCTCCATTCTCACCGGACGTGTGGTGCGGCCCGATACTGCCATGACGGGCGAAATCAGCCTGCGCGGCCTGGTTCTGCCTGTGGGCGGCATCAAAGAGAAGGTCGTTGCCGCCGCTCGTGCAGGCCTCACCCGAGTCATGCTGCCAGCTCGGAATAAGCGGGATTTCGACGACATTCCTGAAGATGTGCGTGAGCAGCTCGAGTTCATCTGGCTCGAGACCGTGGATGACGCGCTGCGTGAAGGGCTCGGCCAGGCGGCGACCACCGAACCCACAGCAGGCTCGTCGAGCGCCGATTCACAGACGGGCGGCGAACCACAATCGGGTGGCGGAGCCAGCGCATGAGATCAGTGCTTGCTGAAGTTGCCAGGCTTGGAGCAAAGCGCAAGGGTGTGCCAACTCGCGCTCTGGCGGGCCTGGCTTGTGGTGCGGCCTTGCTCGCCGGTGAGCCTGCTCTAGCCGACCCGGCCCTGGATTCCTGCCTTTCGCGATTGCGGCAGCAGGCCCCTCAACACGGCGTGAGCCAAGCCGATTTCGATCAGTACACCGAGGGGGCGAGCTTGCTCGCCAGCACCGTGCAGGCGGCGCGCAACCAACCCGAGCAGCGGATCGAATGGTGGGATTACATCGCCCGCGTGGTCGATGACGAGCGGGTAGCCGATGGCCGTGCGCTGATGCGTGATGAAGCTGCGGCCCTGGCAAGAATCGCCAGCGATCATCAAGTGGATGGCGAAGTCATCGTGGCGATCTTCGGCATCGAAACCAACTACGGTCAGCAGATGGGAAGCACGCCGGTGCTCAACGCCTGGCTGACCAGGGCCTGTACCGAAACTCGCCCCCTGTGGGCCAGCAATGTGTTCGCCGCCATTCGTCTTTTGCGCGACAACGTGGTGGAGCCCGATGGCTTTGTGGGATCGTGGAGTGGCGCCTTTGGCATGACGCAGTTCATTCCCACGTCGTTTCATGAGCTAGCGGTTGATGGCGATGGCGACGGTGTGGTGGATCTCTACGAGTCGCTGCCCGACGCCATGGCATCGGCGGCAAACCATCTGCGGCAGCGGGGAGCACGCTGGCGGCTGGGCTTGCCAGCGGCCATCGAGGTAGAGCTGCCGGAGGCCCAGCATTTGCGCCTGCCGGCGGATGCGCGCAGCGAGGTTTTCCAGCGTGAGAACTCACGTTCGCTCGCTCAATGGCGCGCTGCGGGTGTGCAATCGCTCAGCCATGGCTGGGAGGAGCTGCCGGCAGATGCCAGCGCTCGTTTGTTCGCACCCGCCGGGCGATATGGCCCCATATTCCTGGTCACCGCCAACTTCGATGCTTTGCTGCAGTACAACCAATCCACACGCTACGCGCTGGCAGTAGCGCTGCTCGCCCAGGAACTCAGCGGCAAGCCCGGTCTGCAGACGGCGTGGCCTACCGAAGATCCCGGTTTGAGTCGTGACGAAGTGCGTGAGCTGCAACGTATGCTCAACGCCGCCGGCTTCGATGCTGGGCCCGCCGATGGCATTCCGGGCGGGCGCACGCAAGAGGCGCTGGCCAACGCGCTGGAGGGTGATCCCACGGCCAGCGTGCGAGTGGGGCAGATGGCGCTGGAGCGCGTGCGAGCCTTGTCAACCATCAACCCGGGCGCCGAGCCATGAGTGAACCGATCGAGCTCAATGATGCCTGGCGACGTCATGCCTTGCTCACTACCCATGAAATGGCGGCGGCCGATCGTGCTGCGATCGCAGCGGGCGTGCCGGGCGAGCGTCTCATGGCGGCGGCAGGGGCCGCAGTGGCGAATGCCATTCAACGGCGGTGGCGCCCACAGCCGGTGTTGGTGCTGTGTGGTCCCGGCAACAATGGTGGCGACGGATTTGTGGTGGCACGCCTCCTGGCGGAGCAACAATGGCCGGTGCGTGTGATGCTCTTCGGCGAGCTCGACCAGCTGAGAGGCGATGCCGCGTGGGCCGCTGGCCAATGGAGCGGCAAGGTCGAACCCTGGCAAGCCTCGGCCGTGGGTGAGGTGTCGCTGGTGGTCGATGCCATCTTTGGCGCCGGGCTCACCCGCGATCTTGCTCCGCCGGTACTCGATATGCTGGCGGCGGTTCGGCGCAGCGGCGCCACCGTGTGCGCCATCGATGTACCCAGTGGGGTTGATGGCAGCACGGGCAATGTTCGGGGTGACGCTTTGCACGCGCACTGCACCGTCACTTCCTTTCGGCGCAAGCCGGGGCATTTGCTGTATCCCGGGCGTGAGTTCTGCGGTGAGCTCGAGGTTGCGCCCATTGGCACGCCGCCCTCGGTGTGGAACGAACTGGCATGGCAGTGCACCGCAGCCAATCATCCTGATCTCTGGCACCAGCGCCTGGTACAGCCGCGGGCGGCAGACCACAAGTACGACCGCGGTCATGTGCTGGTGCTGGGTGGCGACATCATGACGGGCGCCGCTCGTCTCGCCGCCAGAGCGGCCCAACGGCTGGGCGCGGGGCTGGTGACTGTGGCCGCATCGCCAACGGTATGGCCGGTGTATGCCACCGCCCTTGAGAGCATCATGGTCACGCCGTGCCGAGCCGAGCCGGTCGACGAATGGGCACAACTCCTTACCGATGAACGGCGTAATGCCATTTTGCTTGGACCCGGCCTGGGAGTAGGGCCCCTCCAGCGTTCGCGAGTGATGGCTGCCTTGGCCACCCAGCGCGCCTGCGTGCTCGATGCCGACGCCCTCAGCAGCTTTGCCGATGACCCAGGCACATTGTTTCGTTGCTTGCATCCGCGCACCGTGCTCACGCCTCACGAAGGGGAGTTCTCAAGAATTTTCGGTCACATGCAACACAACAAGTTGGAGCGAGCTCGCCGCGCCGCACAGCGCAGCGGCGCGGTCGTGGTGCTGAAAGGCGCCGATACGGTGGTTGCCGCACCCGATGGGCGAACCGTCATCAACCACAATGCGCCCGCTACCCTGGCAACCGGGGGCACCGGCGATGTGCTGGCAGGCATGATCGCCGGCCTCGTGGCTCGAGGAACGCCCGCTTTCGAGGCGTCCAGTGCGGCCGTGTGGTTGCATGGGCTGGCGGCGCAACTGGTGGGGCCGGGGCTTGTCGCCGACGATCTCCTGCGCACCTTGCCGTCTGCTCAGGCACGGCTGTATACAATGATCACGCCGCCAAACATTGGCTGATCCGATCCTGAAGCTTTAACTCGGCGGCAGGCGCGACCTGCCGCCGTTGACCCGTGGTGGCCTTGCGCAACGCACCACCACAACGTCGACCGGAGTCCGAACAAGAACATGGCCACGCTACCTCCCAATACCGCTTCCGATACACAGCCAGCGGGCTCTCAGGCTTTGCGCGCCCAGCTGGGACTGCGCGAATTGATACTCGACGGCGAACTCCCGGCAGGCTCACGCATTTCCGAGCTGTGGGTGGTCGACCGGCTGGGTGTCGCGCGCACCCCGGTGCGCGCCGCCCTGCTGCGTTTGCAGGAAGAGGGATTTCTGGAGCCTATTCCTTCGGGTGGCTTCGCCGTTCGTTCGTTTACCGAGAACGACGTGTGGGATGCCATCGAGGTGCGCGGCACTCTCGAAGGCCTGGCCGCCCGGTTGGCCGCCGAACGCGGTGTGGCAGTGCGCATTCTGCGCGATCTGCAGCGCTGTGTAGAACGCATCGACGAGGTCTTGCGCGGTGACCTCACCGAAGCGCGCTTCGAAGACTATGTCGAGGCCAACGAGGCTTTTCACCGGTTGCTGGCGGGTGCGTGCGGCAGCGCCGTGATCGAGCGGCAACTCGAGAAGGCCATGGCTTCGCCATTTGCTTCGCCCAGCGGTTTTGTGCTGGTCCAGGCAGTCACACCCGATGCACACGACACTCTCGTCTTGGCTCAGGCCCAGCATCGCGCCGTCATCGACGCCATCGAGCGACGTGAGGGCGCGCGTGCCGAGGCCCTGATGCGGGAACACGCCCGAATCGCACATCGCAATCTGCAGAGTGCTCTTGACAGTCAGAAAGCCATGAATCGCCTCCAGGGTGGCGCTCTGATTCGCCGCTGATTGTGCTGCCGCTGCGGCGGTAGACGAGCTGTGCACATCCTGTATACAATATGTATTCAGGATGCTTCTGCGTGATTGCCTGTCGAGCAAATCTGGTGCTGCCCTGCGGTTCATGCGGCGCCAAAGCCGAGCTCAGCATCCAGGCAGCGGGGCCTCTTCCTTCAATTCACACCAACGACCTGTTCTGGGGTCTGGAGGAAGTTCGCATGTTTCCCGTCAATACTTGGTATGTGGCTGCATCGGCCAACGACATCGCCGATAAACCCCTGGGGCGCCGTATCTGTAATCAGCGCATGGTGTTCTTCCGCGGGGCCGATGGCAAAGCCGCCGCTCTCGAAGACTTCTGTCCGCACCGTGGCGCGCCGCTCTCGCTGGGCTTCATGCGCGACGGGCATCTTGTGTGTGGTTACCATGGTCTGGCCATGGGCGCCGACGGCAAATGTCAGAGCATGCCGCACCAGCGGGTGGGGGGCTTTCCGTCCATCCGCCGCTATCCCGTGGTGGAGCGCTACGGCTTCATCTGGGTATGGCCTGGCGACGAAACCAAGGCCGACGAAACGCTGATTCCCGATTTTGCCTGGCTCGAAAGCCCCGATTGGGCGTTTGGTGGCGGCATGTATCACATTCATTGTGATTACCGCCTGATGATCGACAACCTCATGGACCTCACGCACGAAACCTACGTGCACGCCACCAGCATTGGTCAACCCGAGATCGAAGAGGCTTCGCCCACCACCAAAATGATCGACGGTCAGGTGGTAACCAGCCGGCTGATGGAAAACATCACGCCCCCGCCGTTCTGGCAAGCAGCGCTACAAGGCGCCGGTCTGCCCGATGATGGGCCTTGCGACCGCTGGCAGATCTGCCGCTTCACACCCCCCAGCCATGTCATGATCGAAGTGGGCGTGGCTCTGGCTGGAAAGGGCGGCTATGATGCTGCACCCGAACACAAGGTGTCCAGTATTGTTGTAGACTTTATAACCCCCGAAACCGACACCTCTATGTGGTACTTCTGGGGCATGGCGCGCAACTTCAAGGTTAACGATGCCGCGCTCACACAAACCATTCGCGAAGGCCAAGCCAAAATCTTCGCCGAAGATCTCGAAATGCTCGAATCGCAGCAACGGAATCTGCTCGACTACCCCGAACGCAGGCTCCTCAGCCTGAACATCGACGCTGGCGGGGTACAGGCGCGACGCATTTTGGATCGCATCATTCAAGAAGAGCAGGGCGCACGCGCAGCCGCCTGATCGGCACGGTGGGCGCCTTGCCGAACGGAGTCAGTCACACGATGAAAGTGCAGGTCAAGAAAAAAACGGACGAAGCCCAAGATATCGTGGCGCTGGAGCTGGCCGATCCCGATGGCCAGCCCCTGCCCACGTTCTCGGCAGGCGCCCATATCGACGTCACGCTCGCTCCCGGGCTCACACGTCAGTATTCACTTTGCAACAATCCGCTGGATCGCTCACGCTACGTGCTCGGCATTCTGCTCGAGCCGGAGTCGCGCGGTGGCTCCAAGGCCGCACACGCTCTGAACGAGGGCGATATCATCGAGATTTCTGCGCCCAAAAACCACTTCCCGCTCGATCCGCAGGCCAAGCAGTCTGTGTTGATCGCGGGTGGTATCGGCATCACGCCTATTCTGTGCATGGCCGAGCGTCTGGCTCATATTGGTGCAGATTTCGCTTTGCACTATTGCACACGCTCGCCCGAGCGTACGGCATTTCGGAGTCGCCTCGAGGCCGATGGAATCCGCGAACATGCTCGCATCTATCACGACAACGCCAATGTCGAAGAGTGCATCAACTTTCGTGAGGCCATTGGCGAGCCGGCAGCCGACAAACACCTCTATGTTTGTGGGCCCACTGGCTTCATCGATGTGGTATTGAATACCGCCAAAGAGCTGGGTTGGCCCGAAGATCGCCTGCACCGCGAGTATTTCACCGGTGTCGATGCCACCAGCGACGACGACGGCGCGTTCCAGGTAAAGATCGCCAGCAGCGGCGAGATCATCGACATTGCAGCCGACCAATCCATCACCGACGCGCTCGCCGAGCACGGCATCGATATCCCGGTTTCGTGCGAACAGGGCGTGTGCGGCACCTGTCTTACCCGCGTACTCGAGGGCGAGCCCGATCACCGGGATCTCTACCTCACCGACGCCGAGAAAGAGGCCAACGATCAAATGCTGCCATGCTGCGGTCGCTCCAAGTCGGGTATGTTGGTGCTCGACCTTTAAGTGGAAGCTCTCAACTCCCCACACCACGCCCGGCCCCATCGGCCGGGTTTTTTGTTGGGCTGACCACCTGCTCGGTTGACGATGTGCGGGGCGGGTTGTGGTCGGCAGAGGGGTCGATCTCGGGTGCAGGGCTGGGAGATTCTGGAGTGTCAGATGGCGTGACGGCTTCGCTCGGAGCCATCCACGCGATCAACGACGAACGCATGGCTTCTTCCACCGTCATATCGATGGGCTGGGTCCACTCAACCGGCACAAAAACCGTGTACCCACCAATCATGTAGCCCATGGGCAGATACACGGCCACGCGCTCGCCGGGCAAGAAGCCCTCGGGAAGATCGCGCATGTGGCGACGGGTCACGAGCCCGACCACTTCTACGGGGTGGGCTGGATGGCGCACGATGACCACTTGCTGAGCGCTGGTGCTTTCGTTGGGTGAAAAATAGTCGGCAAAACTCTTGAGCGATGAATAAATGCTTTTGATGACCGGGATATTGGTGAAGGCGCGCTCAACGTACTGAAAGGCGCTGGAGATCCAGCGGTTGGTGACCAGATAGCCGATGATCACAATGAAGAGAACGCCGAGCAGCAGGCCGAGCCCCGGAAAATAGAACTCGCCGACGAACGGGCGCAGCACACTGACCGTGAGTTGCTCGCTCCAGGTGAGAAACAGGTAGAGCAGGTACAGCGTGAGCCCGACCGGCAGGATCGTGATCAAGCCGCGAAAGAAATAGATGTGAAGGCGAGTCATGGAAAAACGGATACGGCCCATGAAGAGCTCCGTGGAGCGAAGAGTCGACATGTTAGACGACGAAATCACCCAGTGGTTTCACCAGAACGAGGCAATGGGGGCACATTGGCTTTAGCGCCACCATGCGCGACCGGCGCGCATCGTGCGTGCCGACGACACCCTTGGCGCCGATCAAGCCTTGCGCTACACGACGCAGGGTACGGCAGTGCTCTGGCAGGGTGATTACCACAATGCCCGCAATCTGCTGCAAGCGGTAGGCCGACGCCTGCAGAAGCGCAAACGGCGGCAGGCGCCCGACGCGTCGCTGCTCGAGCGGTTTCACGATGGTCGACAGCTGCAGGCGCAGCAGGCAACGATACTGGGCCGCCTGTTGCTGCCGGTAGGCGCGGAGTACCGCCTGCTGGTGGCGCGGGCCCCAGACATTCGTGCAGCAGCCGAAGCGGCCTGGGGCCCGGCCCAGGCGCCGGGCATGCTGCCGCTGCGCGAGGTGCTGGGGTTGATCGGCGCCTGGCAATGGCAGTTGCGCGGTGTGCCGGTGGCCGCGCTGGGCGGCGACAGAATTCATCCCCACTACGGCGTCTTCGCACCCACGCGCAGCGAATATCTCGACCTGGTGGCGCGCGCGCCGTTGCCAACCCAGTGTGAAGTGGCCTGGGATGTGGGCACCGGTACGGGGGTACTTGGCGCAATTCTGGCGCGTCGTGGCGTGGGCAGAATACTGGCGACCGACATGAGCACCACCGCCATAGCCTGCGCTCGCGAGAATCTGCAGCGACTCGGTGTGGCCAACCAGGTGCAGCTGCAGCAGCTGGAGGGTCTGCCCGCAGACGGGCAGGCAGACCTGATCGTGTGCAACCCGCCTTGGTTGCCCGGCAAACCGGGTCGGGGGCTGGACAGCGCCATCTACGATCCTGGCGGTGCGATGCTAAGGGGCTTTTTACAGGAAGCTGCTGCGCGACTTCTGCCGAATGGAGAAGCTTGGCTCATGATGTCGGATCTTGCCGAACGTATCGGCTTGCGAGCGGCCAACGAAATTCCCGAGCTGCTGCAGGCGGGCGGGCTGGCGGTGGTGGACCGGCACGACACACCACCCAGGCATCCTCGGAGTCGCGACCGCTCCGATCCGCTTCACGCCGCGCGCGCAGCCGAGATCATTTCGCTGTGGCGGCTGCGAGCGATGTAGAGCCCAATTTCTTGGCCCACGCCTGTGCCAGGATTTCGTAGGAACGAAGGCGGTCTTCGATGCGATAGAAGTCGGACACCACCATCACTTCGTCGGCCTCGGTGTGCTGCACAATCTCGAGGAGGCGCTGCGCCACCCGCTCGGGCCCACCCACGATGGCGGCCCCCAGCCGTTGCATCACGGCCGCTTTTTCGGGCGGGCTCCACAGTTCGTCCCTGTTTTCTACTGGCGGCTGGGGAGGCAGCCGGCGCCCGCGCACCATAGACAAAAACTTCTGTTGCTGGGTGGTCGCTTGAAATTCGGCTTCTGCATCGGTGTCGGCCGCCACCACCGGCACGCCGATCATGG
>JAJUJN010000150.1 GCA_029265335.1 Alcaligenaceae bacterium | reverse complement strand
CGATGTATCGGTGATCGACACCATGCCACCCGGGCGTCAGGCGATCATCACCAAACTGGTCAACGACCAGCGACGTCCCGAGCTCATGCAACGCATACGGCAGGCTGTGTCCGATGGCCGCCAAGCCTACTGGGTGTGTCCACTGGTGGAAGAAAGCGAAGTGCTGCAGCTTCAAACCGCCGTGGATACTCATGCGGTGCTGCAGGAGGCCTTGCCCGACGTTCGCATTGGTTTGCTGCATGGGCGTCTTGACGCCACTGAAAAGGCAGCCGTGATGGCCGCCTTCGTCGGCGGCGAGATCGACCTTCTGGTGGCTACCACGGTGATCGAAGTGGGCGTGGACGTGCCCAATGCCACGCTGATGGTCATTGAACATGCCGAACGGTTTGGCTTGGCACAACTGCATCAGCTGCGGGGCAGGGTGGGGCGGGGTAGTGCCCAATCGGTCTGTGTACTCATGTACCAAACACCACTGTCGGCCCTGGCCCGTGAACGCCTGCGCTGTCTGCATAGCACACAAGACGGCTTCGCCATTGCCCAGCGCGATCTCGAGCTGCGGGGCCCGGGCGAGCTTTTGGGCGTGAGGCAGTCGGGCCTGGAACTCTTGCGCTTCGCCGATCTTGCCGAAGACGACGAACTCGTGGAGCTGGCGCGCGACATTGCGGTGGTTCTGCGTCGCGATTATCCTGAAAGCGCCAACCGCCATCTGGCGCGCTGGGCGCGGGGGCGAGCAGACTTCCTCAAGGCCTGATTGCACCTTGCCACGCCGCCACCTTATCTCCGAACTCAACCATTATGACGCTCACCGAACTCAAGTACATCGTAGCGGTAGCCCGTGAACGGCATTTCGGGCGGGCTGCTGAAAGCTGTCTGGTCAGCCAACCCACGCTGTCGGTTGCTATTCGCAAGCTGGAAGATGAGCTGGGCGTGGTGATTTTCGAACGCGGTGGCAGTGAAATTGGGGTGACGCCGATTGGGCAAAGGATCGTTGCTCAGGCGCAAAAAGTGCTCGAAGAAAGCGAACACCTGATCGAGATTGCGCGCCAGGGCCACGACCCGCTTTCAGGTGCGTTGCGAGTGGGGGTCATCTACACCATCGGGCCTTATCTGTTGCCACGATTGGTTCCGGCGCTGATCGAGAGCACGCCGCAAATGCCGCTGTTGCTGCAAGAAAACTTCACCCATCGACTGCTCGAACTGCTGCGCCAGGGCGAGATCGATTGCGCCATCATGGCCTTGCCATTTCCCGATAACGCGCTAGCCGTAGAACCGCTGTACGACGAACCCTTTGTGGTGGCGGTACCCCGCAACCATCCATGGGCCGAGCGTCAACAGATCGAAGCCGACGAACTCAAAGAAGAAACCGTGCTGCTGCTGGGCAGCGGGCACTGTTTTCGAGATCAAGTGTTGGAGGTCTACCCCGAGCTGGGGCGCTTTTCGCCTTCGGCAGGTGGCATGCAACAAGCTTTCGAGGGCTCATCGCTCGAAACCATCCGTCATATGGTGGCTGCGGGTATCGGCATTACCGTGTTGCCTGCCGCGGCAGCGCCACCCGATCCCCGGCCCGACGATCTTCTGCGCTATCTCAGCCTGGCGCCGCCGGTACCCAAGCGTCGAGTGGTGCTCGTCTGGCGCAAGAGCTTCCCGCGGTTGCCGGCCATTGAGGCGCTGATCGACGCCATTCATCAGTGCGATATGCCGGGAATCTCGCACCTCTATGGGGCGGGCCCACGTGGTGAGAATGCCATGGATGGCGACTAGCAGAAAAAAGACTTAATTCTGCAGGCGCTCAAGGGGGTTCTGTCTGAAATAGCGGCTCAGCAGCTCATACCACTGAGGCCAGGCAGCAGCCAGCCTGTCAGGGCCAACAAAGAAGCTCTCGACGCTGACCGCGAAAAATTCGGCAATATCCGTGGCACCATAAGGGTCGATAGGCAGGGTGTCGTACCAGGCATCTGCTTCGGAACTCGCCGGGTCGATGTGAGCTGGAATGCTTTGCTCTACGGCATCGAGTTGCTCAATGAAGGTGTTGTAGGTGGCGTGCAGCACCTGACGCCACACACGGTCATTCAGGTCGGGCCTGCCTGCCAGGCTCGGCACGCCATCGGCCAAGCCCGCATGCAGGTCGAGCTTATGGGCAAACTCATGGATCACCACATTGGCAGCATCACCAACACGATGCTGAGCGTCGTCCCAAGAAAGCACCAAGGGGCCGCCGTCCCAGGCTTCGCCTGCGGCCTCCTGCATATATTCATGCACCACGCCGGCTTCGTCCACTTCCTGCCGTGGAATCAGAAAGCCGCCGGGATACACGATGATTTCGTGCCAACCCTCGTAGAGCGTCACCGGCAGATGCAGTATGGGCAAGGCAGCCTGCGCCGCGATGGCCACGGTAATGGCATCGTTCAGTTCCAAGCCGCCGGCCGCTGAGAAACCCTTGCTGGCCAGCACCCAAACGGTGCGATCGTGCAAGTTCGCCAGTTCGTCATCGTTCAGAACAGCCAGGAACGGATAGGAGGCTATGGTGTGCTGCCAGAGTTCGGGCGTGAGAGCAGCAGCCGTGCGGGTCAGCGCCCGTCGACTCGCGCCTTTTCCGGTTAGCCAGCGAAACATCGGGAGGATTCCTCATGTCAGATAACGCGCACTTGAGCATAACCCGCGAGTCTCACCGCTTGCCGGAGTGCTAAAGTTGCGGCCAGATCGATAGAGATGTCATGAATACCTTGCAAAGCACAGACACAGGTTTCGACGCCGAATGGCGTCAGCTTGCGTTGGCGGGTCTCGACGACGAAGGCAGGGCTCTTGTGGAGCGGGCGCTGACGTGGTCATTGCCCCAATACGGCCAGATCAACGCCGGTGAGTCCATGGCCGCACACGCGGCCGGCACTGTCTCGATACTCGCCAAACTTCACACTGACGCCACCACACGCGCCGCGGCGCTCATCGCCAATACCGCGCCCGCGCGCGACCCCAACACCTTGCGCTCGCTCACCGACACCCTGGCCAACGAGTTCGGGCACGACGTAGCGCGCCTGGTGCGTGGCTATCGGGCGCTGTTGCGAGTGAGCGTCGCCGCTCGAGAGTCGGGTGAAAGTCAGAAATCCGACGACGCGCCGCAAACCGAGAAGCTTCGCAAGATGATGCTGGCCATGGCGGCCGACCTGCGCATTGTGCTCATGCGACTGGCGTCTCGTTTGCAAACCCTGCGCTGGCATGCCAGCGCCAAGCAGCCGCCCGAGCGGCCACTCGCCCGCGAAACGCTCGATCTCTATTCGCCGCTGGCGAACCGGCTGGGGGTGTGGCAGATCAAATGGGAGCTTGAAGATCTCGCCTTTCGCTTTCTGGAGCCGGTGCGCTACAAAGAAATCGCCGCCTTGCTCGACGACAAGCGGGCAGGGCGCGAAGCCTACATCGCGAGTGTCATCAAACACATCCAAGAAACCCTGCAAGAGCACGGCATCAAGGCCGAGGTAACCGGGCGGGCCAAACATATCTACAGCATCTGGAACAAGATGCGTACGAAAGGCTTGGAGTTTGCCGATCTCCACGACATCCACGCCCTGCGTATTGTGGTCGACGACGAGCGCACCTGTTACGCGGTCCTGGCACTGATCAACCAAAACTATCAGGTGGTTCAGGAAGAATTCGACGACTACATCGCCCGGCCCAAACCCAACGGCTATCGTTCCCTGCATACCGTGGTCGTCGACGGCGTTCATCGACCGTTCGAAATCCAGATTCGCACTCACGAGATGCACGAATTTGCCGAGTTCGGAGTGGCGGCTCACTGGCGATACAAAGAAGCCGGCGCCAAAGGCGGCGAAGAGCGGGCCGATTCCGAGTACGACCGACGTCTCGCCTGGATGCGTCAGTTGCTGGCGTGGGGCAACGACCAGATTAGCGGTGCCGAACCCGCCATCGATGCCGACCATGCCAAGCTGGGCGAAGACGACCGCATCTATGTACTCACTCCCCAGGCTCGGGTGGTGGATCTGCCGCGTGGCGCCACCCCGGTGGATTTCGCTTATCACGTGCATACCGATCTTGGCCACCGTTGCCGTGGCGCCAGGGTCGACGGGCACATCGTTTCGTTGCATACCCCTCTGCGCACTGGGCAAACCGTGGAAATCATCGCCGCCAAGGCAGGCGGGCCTTCGCGCGACTGGCTCAACCCCCAGCATGGCTATCTGGTGAGCCCACGCTCTCGCGCCAAGGTGCGGCAATGGTTCAACGCTGTCGAAGTGCAGCAGCGCATCGCGCAAGGGCAGGCCACGCTCGAAAAAGACCTGCAGCGCCGCGGGCGCACGGCCGTGAACCTCGAGCAACTGGCGCAAGAGGCGGGCTTTGCGCGTGCCGACGACCTCTATATTGCCCTCGCCAAAGACGAGTTCAGCCTCCGGCAGTTCGACGCCATCTTCGCCCGCTTAGACAATCCCGACGCCGAGCCCGACGCCAACGAGCGAGATTTGGTGCTCACGCAGCGCAGCCGTCCCGACAGCACCGAGCGCGGCGCTCGCAGTGGCGTGCTGGTAGTGGGCGTAGATTCGCTCATGACCCAGCTCGCCCGATGCTGCCGTCCGGCGCCACCCGACGCCATTGGCGGCTTCGTGACACGCGGCCGCGGCGTGTCGGTGCACCGGTCCGATTGCCACAACTTCGGCGCGCTGGCTCGACGCCATCCCGAACGGATCATCGAGGTGTCGTGGGGCGACACCCAAGAAACCCTCTACCCGGTAGACGTGCACGTCACCGCGCACGATCGCCCGGGCCTGCTGCGGGATCTCTCTGAGGTTTTCGCGCGTCTTAAACTCAACGTCACCGGCGTGAACACCCTCAGCCGGCAGTCGCTGGCCCGTATGGTTTTCACCCTGGAAGTCGGCAGCGGGCAAGAGCTTACCAAGGCACTTGGCGTGTTGGAGGGAGTGGATGGGGTGCTGAAAGCGCAACGGCGATGATGGCGGCTTAGGCTGACTGACTGGTGCGGGTGCTCCCGCGACCTAGCGTGTTGCCGTTTGAGAAAGAGCTCGATCGACACGCCATCATTTGATATGATTATATGGTATCAGTTGATAGGTGGTTTTCATGGAATCTGTTGCAGCAAACAAAGCCCCCAAGCCCGAAAGGAATTTATGGAAGATGCTGAAGATTCCTCCGCGGGGCAATGCGCTGCATGAAGCGCTTGACCATGGGTTTCGTGCAGACGTCTTCTCGGAGCTGACTGGGTTGAGCGGCCTGGGCCGAGAAAGTCTTGCGAAAGCATTGGGTTTCGCCCCCGCGACGCTACAGCGTCGGATGAGCAGGGGACGCTTCACCACAGAGGAAAGTGACCGCTTGTTCCGGCTCATCAAACTCATGAGTGAAGCAGCTCGGCTTTTTGAGGGTGATCTGGATGCCGCGCGAGATTGGGTGAATCAGCCAGTAAAAGGGCTGGGTGGTCGTCGTCCTGTTGAGATGATGCCCACATCCGCCGAAGCTGATGAGGTTTTCGCACTCATTGGCCGCCTCGAACATGGGGTTCTTGCTTAATGGCAAAAGCGTCCGTACACCGAACCCCGTTGAGCGCTTACCGTTTGGTAAAAAAACGTTGGACTAAAAACGCTTTTGATGGCGAGGGCGCAAAGCTTTATGGGGGGCGTTGGAATAGTCGCGGACAAGCTTGCGTTTATCTT
>JAJUJN010000066.1 GCA_029265335.1 Alcaligenaceae bacterium | reverse complement strand
CGGCTGTGGTGATGGCGCCTTGCTGCATTATTTGGCCACCACCTGCCAGGTTCGAGGCGTGGGGGTGGAGATCGACGCCACCCGCGTGGTGCACTGCGTGGCGCGTGGAGTGGATGTGGTGCAGCAGAACCTCGAAGACGGCCTGGCGCTATTCGGCGACCAGCAGTTCGATACTGTGGTGCTCTCGCAAACCCTGCAATCCATGCTGCATACCGAGCACATTCTGCGCGAAATGGCGCGCGTGGCGCGCGAAGGCATCGTGTCGGTGCCCAACTTCGGCTATTGGACTCACGGGCTTTCGATCTTGCGCGGTCGCATGCCGGTAGGCAAACATCTACCCTACGAGTGGTACAACACGCCCAACATTCACCTGTGCACCTTGCAAGACTTCGAACGGCTGGCTCAAAAGCTCGAACTGCCCATTCTGGATCGCGCTACCTTTCATGGCGAGCACGAGGTTCGCGTGCTGCCCCAGTGGCGCAGCACCTTGGGGGTGTACCGCTTTGCGTCGCCGCTGCAGGATTCAAGGCCGGCGGCGGCGCCCGAGGCAGCCTGACGGCCGCCGATCAGCTCGCCAGCAAAGTGCGGACGTCGGCGGTGAGGTTGTCTACCGACTGACCGTAGCGTGAATAAAGCCGCACGTTGCCGTCGGGGTCGAACAGATAGAGCCCCGAGGAGTGATCCATGGTGTAGTTGCCTTCGGATTGCGGCACTTTGGCGTAGAACACCTTGAACGCCTGCGCCATATTCGCCAGCTGCTCGCTGTTGCCTCGCAACGCGATGGCGCTTTCGTCGAAAGCGTCGAGATAGGCGCGCAGGATCTCGGGAGTATCCCGCTCGGGATCGACCGTCACGAAGATGGTCTGAAAGCGGTCGCCGTCGCTGCCCAACGATTCTTTGACATGACTGAGTTCAGCCATGGTAGTGGGGCAGATATCGGGACAGTGCACAAAGCCAAAGAAGATCGCCACGACCTTGCCGGAGAAATCCTCGATGCTGCGCTCACGCCCTTCGAGATCGGGCATGCTCCAGCCCTCACCAATATTGGTGGCGCTCACATCGGTGGAATGAAAACTGGCCTCGGTTTTTTGGCAAGCGGCGAGCAAGCCACTGGATGCCACAGCCGCCAGCGCGCCACCTTGGCGCAGCCAGCGCCGCCGAGAAGAAGAAAATCGAAAACGTGTCATGCGATCCATCCTGGCAACCAGTGATCGAGCAACAGCAAGCCGAACAACAGGGCCAGATAAATGATTGAGAAGCGGAAGGTACGCCGCGCCAGCGCGTCGCTGTAATCGCGGTAGAGGCGCCAGGCATACCAAATGAAGCGCAAACCCAGCAACACGGCGCCCACCAGATACACCAGGCCGCTCATTTTGATGACGTAGGGCAACATGGTGGTGGCAAAGAGCGCAAAGGTGTAGAGCAGAATATGGAGCCGCGTAAAGCGGTCGCCGTGGGTAACCGGCAGCATGGGCAAACCGGCGCTCTTGTAGTCGTTCGTGCGGTAGAGCGCGAGCGCCCAGAAATGCGGCGGCGTCCAGATGAAGATGATGAGCACCAGCAACCAGGCTTGCGCCGGCACAGCGTTGGCTACCGCCGCCCAGCCCAGGGCGGGCGGCATGGCGCCGGAAAGGCCCCCGATCACGATGTTCTGGGGCGTACGCGGTTTGAGCAGCACAGTGTAGATGATGGCGTAGCCCACAAATGTGGCGAAGGTGAGCCACATGGTGAGCGGGTTTACCCAAGCATGCAGCACAAACATGCCGAGGCCGCCCAGCACCCCCGAAAAGAGCAAGGTTTGCGCCGGCGGGATAGTGCCACGAGCTGTGGCGCGATGCCGAGTGCGCGCCATGCGCGCATCCACTTCTTGCTCGATCAGGCAGTTCACCGCAAACGCGGCGGCGGCCAACAGCCAGATGCCCACGGTAGCAGCCACCACGGTTTGCAGCGGCGGCAGCCCGGGGCTGGCCAGAAACATGCCGATCACCGCGCAAAACACCGCCAACTGGGTGACCCGTGGCTTGGTGAGCACCCAGTATTGCAGAAAGCGGGATCGCGCCCGCGCTAACGAAAGACTGGTCATGATGTGATTTTAGCCCCCTCGGCAGCGCCGTGTTCTCCGGCCTGGCCCAAGCGTACCAACAGGGTGGTGCTCAACAATACCAGCAATGCGGCGCCGCCATTGTGCAGCACGGCGAGCACCAGCGGCCAGCCGAGCACGACGCTGCCCAAACCGGTGAAAAACTGCATGAGCAGAACCCACAACACCCCCGTGGCCGGTACACGCAATCCTGGCACCACTCGCAGCCGCCAAGCCAGCCACCCCAGATAGGCAAACACCACAAAGGCAAAGTTGCGGTGCGTCCAGTGGATGGCCGTGAGTGCCTGCTGCGATATCAGCTCGCCGCTCGGCAGTTCGCCGAGCGCCCGCACCAGTGAGAACGCGCCGGAGAAGTCCATGGGCGGCACCCATTCGCCATGACAGGTAGGGAAATCCATGCACGCCAAGGCGGCGTAATTTGTGCTCACCCAACCGCCCAGCGCGATCTGCACGACCAACAGGGCAATGCCGCCGATCATCCAGGGCCGCCAGTGGGCGGCCGAAGCCGGCACCGGTGGGTGCGATTTCAAACGAGACGCCAGCCAGGCCATCATGCCGAGCAGCAACATACCCCCCAACAAATGGGTGGTAACGATGATGGGCATGAGCTTGAGTGTGACCGTCCAGGCGCCAAAGGCGCCCTGCACACACACCGCAATGAAGATGGCAGTAGCCAGCGCCGGGCTTTGCTGCAGGATGCGGCGATAACGCCAGGCCATGATCATAATGCCAATAATCAGCAAACCCAAAAAGCTGGCCACGTAGCGGTGGATCATTTCGATCCAGGCTTTCACCACGCTCACTGGCCCATGCGGCATGAGCTCCTGGGCGCTGCGGATGTCGTCGAGTGCGCCCACCGGCGTGAGGCGGCTATAACAACCGGGCCAATCGGGGCATCCCAACCCCGAATCGGTGAGACGCACGAATGCCCCAAACAGAATGAGATCGAAGGTGAGAAATAACGTGAGAAACACCAGGCGGCGATAGCGTTGCCGTACCCGGTCGGGATTTCGGCCAACCATCTAACCCACCTGTGAGGCAAACAATAGGCGACCAAGATCTTTGCGCACCCGGATGGGGTCGGCGTCTTCCGGAAATTGCAGCATCAGATGGTTGAGCGGATCGATCATCCAGATATGGTTTTGCGCCGGTGTGTCGCCAAACAGATTGCGCAGTTGGTCGGGATTTTGCACACGGAGCATATGCATGCCCGGATAGGCTTCGAGCACTTTCTGCGGTACCGGATCGTTGCCGGTCACCAACCACACCCGTTCGATGCGCACCACGTTCTTGCCTGTGCTCGCATGAGTTTGCCGCATGATAAAAAGCTTGCGGGCGCAATCTTCGGGGCAGGCCGCCTCATCGGCGGTGATCATCACCCATTGGCTTTTCAACGAGCGCAGGTCGAAGGGCTCGCCATCCAGGGTGGTGAGTGCCAGTTGTTCGGCGGGCGGAACATCCACCTGTGGCGCCAGCAGCTCACCATAATTGTGACGCTCGCTGGGCATCCACTGGGGATTCAGGTAGAGCAGCACGGCGGCCACCACGGGCGCCAATGCAATGAACAAAACAGCCCAAAGGGGCCAGAGTTTTCGCTGGCGAGGCTCAGCGCCCCTGGCGCCTGCGGATGATGGCTTTGACAAGGAGAACTCCCATGGCGATCCAGGCGATCGCCGCAAATGAAAACCATTGCAGCGCGTAGCCGCGATGGGTGTCGATGTTCACGGGCGGGCCTTCCCACTGCCGGCTCAAGCCGTCGGCGTTGTCGCCCGTTTGTTGGAGCACCATGGGCAACAGAGACAGGCCCGTAGCCCGCGCGTAGTCGTCGAGGTGCAAATTCTGCACCACGGGCACCCCCGCTTGACTGAAATCCAACGGGGGCAGCTCGTCTCCCGTGATCACGCTCAACTCGAAACGCTCCGGCACGTGCGTCAACAGCTCGCCTTCGACCGTGTCGTAGAGCGGAGGTTCAGGAATCTCGGGCTGCTCAGCCACCGACGCGCTGGGTCGTGGCCTGGGCACCCAACCGCGTAATACTGCCACCGCCCTTTCGCAGGCCACGGCTTCGAAGCGGGGATCAAAATCCAAACGCGGCGCATCGGGTGACAAGACGCACAGCGCGGTAACCACCCAGTAGCCCGGACGCCCTTCATGCGACCGGTTATCGACCAGCACCGTTGTATCGAGCAGCCAGACACCTTGCACCCAGGCCGGCCGCCAAGGCGTCAACTGAGCCGAGGTGGTGTGAGGCCCCAGAGCGAGGGGAGCCTGCTCGCGGCCGGATTCCAGAGCATGCGCCAGCTCACGCTTTTGTGCGGCACGATCGAGCTGCCACAGACCCAGGCGTGCGGTGACCAGGCCGGTGAGCAACAGCAACACAACCGCCAGCACGGTGGAGCGGCCACGCTTCACCGAGCGACGATGGCTTGTTGCTGTTTCAGCAGGCATATTGCTTTACGTTCGTACGTGCGCCCAACGCCCGGAAGCCGATGAACACACAACGCTGAATGCGATGCCGGCAAGCTGCGATAATGGGGGATTGACAGGAGCGTGACATGCGCATTGTGGTAGCACTAATCTTTGCCGGCATTCTGGTGAGCCTGGGCTCGGCCCTTCTGTATCTGATCAAGGACCACGGCACTGGCAAGCGCACCGTAAAAGCACTGACCTGGCGCATCGGGCTTTCGGTGTCGCTCTTCTTGCTGCTATTGCTCGCCCATCAGCTGGGTTGGATAGAGAGCACCGGAATTACCTACCGAGTGCGGTAGGCGCAAATTCAATATCAAAACCCTGATGACCGACCGTGGCAAAGCGCGGTGGAGGGGTTGGCCCTTGACCTTTGCCCTGGCCCGGTGATAAAGCCGCGCCGCCCGCACTCGCATCATGGTTGCGGGCCGCGGCAACTTCAGATTGCCGGCCTGCGATAGGCCGGCGGGTAACTACATCCAGTAAACCACGATGTAGAGGCCGAGCCACACCACATCAACAAAGTGCCAGTACCAGGCTGCGCCTTCAAACCCGAAGTGCTTTTCGGAGGTGAAGTCGCCGCGGATGAGGCGGAACAGAATCACCGACAACATCAAGCCCCCGATGAACACGTGAAAGCCGTGAAACCCGGTGAGCATATAGAAGGTAGAGCCGAAGATACCGGAATCGAACTTGAGGTTGAGGTCGCGGTATGCGTGGATGTATTCGTAAGCCTGGCAGCACAGGAAGGTAGCGCCCAGCAGCACCGTGATGGCCAGCCAAAGAATGGCCTTGTTGCGCCGGTCGGCGATGAGCGCGTGGTGCGAAATGGTAAGGGTAACGCCCGAAGCCAGCAGCAGAGCGGTGTTGATGGTGGGCAACCAGAAGGGGCCCATGATGGCGAACGGATCTACCACGCCGGCCGGCCCGCCGTGCGGCCAGATGGCGTTGAACGCTGGCCACAGATACAGGTTGTGATCGAGATCGCCCAGCAGTGGCGTGGTGAAGTAACGAGCGTAGAACAGTGCGCCAAACAGCACACTGAAGAACATGACCTCGGAGAAGATGAACCAGGCCATGCTCCATCGGTAGGCGCTATCGACCCGCTTGCTGTACAGACCCGCCTCGGATTCGCGAATGGCTTCGCCGAACCAGAAATACAGCGAAACCAGCAAACAGATAATGGCTACAAGCGTGAGCCAGCCGTTGATGATGCCGTTGAACCACAGCGTGAGACTGAACGCCAGCAGCAGAAACGACAGGCTGGTGCGCACCGGATGGCTGGACAAGCCAGGAACATAATAGTACGGCGCCTCCTGACGCGGAGCCGGTTGGCTGGCACTCATGACGATTCTCCTACGATTCCTGCCGGGTTTGACACCACGAAACGGACGTTGTTAATTGTAAATAAACTCGGGCTGTTCATGCCGATTTTAGAAAGCTGGCGAAGCTAACCCGCTGCCCACCGCGCAACGAAAATCAACAACACAACCAGCAAGAAAACGGCGATAAAAGCTGCAATGATCAAATGTACCGGGTTGAGCGAAGAGCTGTCGCGGTGATACTCCGAGCCACGACGCACACCGAACATGCCCCACAATACCGCTCTGACGGTTTGGCCAAGGCTAGCCTTGCGTTCGGTGGCCTTGCGGTGCTCATCACTCATACCGGTTTACCTATACCCCCAACAACCAGCGTCGCGCGATGTAACCGACCAGAAAGGCCAAGGCAACGGATGCCAGGATAAGGCCGGTACGGCGATTGCGGCGACGCTGTTCTTCTGTTTTCACTCACTTCACCATGGGCGGGGTTTCGAACGTATGGTGGGGAGCCGGCGAGGGCACCGTCCATTCGAGACCTTCGGTTTCCCAGGGGTTGGCCGGAGCCGGCTCACCCTGACCGCGCCAGCATTTGATCACGATCCAGATGAAAATAAGCTGCGACAGACCGAACCAGAACGAACCAATCGTGGCGATGCGGTGGAAGTCGGTGAACTGCACGGCGTAGTCGGCGTAGCGACGCGGCATGCCCGCCAGGCCCATGAAGTGCATGGGGAAGAAGGCGATGTTGAAAGAGATCATCGACGACCAGAAGTGGAGCTTGCCCAGCCGCTCGTCGTACATGGTGCCTGTCCATTTGGGCAACCAGTAGTAAGTGCCGCCGAAAAGCGCGAACAATGAGCCGGCCACCAGCACGTAGTGGAAGTGAGCCACCACGTAGTAGGTGTCGTGCACCTGCACGTCGATGGGGGCAATGGCCAGAACGATGCCGGTGAGCCCACCGATGGTAAACACGAAGATGAAGCCGATGGCAAAGAGCATGGGCGTTTCGAAGCTGAGGGAGCCGCGCCACATGGTGGCCACCCAGTTGAAGATCTTGACCCCGGTGGGGATGGCGATCAGCAAGGTGGCGTACATGAAGAAGAGCTGCCCCATCACCGGCATGCCGGTGGTGAACATGTGGTGTGCCCACACCAGGAACGACAGAATGGCGATGGCGGCCGTGGCGTACACCATGGAGGCGTAACCAAAGAGCGGCTTGCGGGCGAAGGCAGGCACGATCATGGAGACGATGCCGAAAGCCGGCAGAATCATGATGTAAACCTCGGGGTGCCCGAAGAACCAGAAGATGTGCTGGTAAAGCACCGGGTCGCCACCGGCGGCCGCGTTGAAGAACGCCGTACCGAAGTGCCGATCGGTGAGAATCATGGTGATGGCGCCAGCCAGCACCGGCATGACCGCGATGAGCAGATAGGCCGTGATGAGCCATGTCCAGCAGAACATGGGCATTTTCATGAGCGTCATGCCCGGTGCGCGCATATTGAGCACCGTGACGATGATGTTGATGGCACCCATGATGGACGACGCCCCCATGAGGTGCAGGGCGAAGATGGCGAGATCCATGCCGATGCCCATTTGCACCGAAAGCGGGGCGTAGAGCGTCCAGCCGGCAGCGGTGGCGCCGCCAGGTACGAAGAAGGACGTGACCAGCAGAATGCCCCCCACCGGCAACAACCAGAAACTGAAGTTGTTCATGCGCGCGAACGCCATATCGGACGCGCCGATCTGCAACGGGATCATCCAGTTCGCAAAGCCCACGAAGGCCGGCATGATGGCGCCGAACACCATGATGACGCCATGCATGGTGGTGAACTGGTTGAAGAGCTCGGGCTGGAAGAACTGGATGCCCGGCGAGAACAACTCGGTGCGCAACAGCAAGGCCAGGGTTCCGCCCACCAACAGCATGGTGAACGAAAACACCAGGTACATGGTGCCGATGTCTTTATGGTTGGTGGCTAACAGCCAGCGCCGCCAACCGTGAGGCGTGTCGTGGGCGTGGTCGTGACCTTGCGCGTCGCCGGCCGGCACGTGGTCGATTGCGGTGCTACTCATGGTAGTGGCTCCTTACTGCGTAACCTCGTCGCTTGGGTGCTGCGGTTTCGACGTGGCATTCTCACAAGACTCATGGAACCCGGCCGCTGATGCGCCCGGGCAGATCGGGTTAATCAGCGCGCGGCCGTGAAATCGCTCGGCTGCACCACGGGATCCTCGCCGGAGCCGTCGTTGCTCCAGGCGTTGCGGACATACGTGGATACTGCCGCCAGCTCGACGTCGCTCAACTGGGCAAACGACGCCATGGCCGTGCCGGGCACGCCGTGGAGCAGGATGTCGATTTGCGGCCCCTTGGGACCGAGCACGATCTCGCTGCCGTCGAGGGCCGCGAAGGCTCCTGGAACGCCCTGACCGTTGGCCTGGTGACAGGCCACGCACTGTGAAGCGTAGACAGATTCACCCCGAGCGAAGAGCTCTTCGGCTTCCCATTCGCGGGTGGCGTCGTCAGCGCTGGTAACGAGAGCGGCTTGCTGCTCTTGCACCCAGGCGTCGTATTCGTGCTGCTCAACCACCTTCACCACGATAGGCATGTAGGCGTGACCCGTACCACAGAGCTCGGCGCATTGCCCACGGAACTCACCCGTTTCGGTGGCGCGGAACCAGGTGTCGCGCAGTACGCCGGGGAAAGCGTCTTGCTTGACACCCAGCGCGGGCACCATCCAGGAGTGGATGACGTCGGCGGCGGTAAGCACCACGCGCACCTTGGTGTCGACCGGAACGACCATGGGGTTGTCGACTTCGAGGAGGTAGTTGACACCCTTGGGCTCCAGGCCATCCATTTGGGCGGCTGGTGTGGAGAGATTGGAAAGGAAGGAGATACCGGTGGCGTCGCCATCGAGGTATTCGTAGCCCCACATCCACTGATAGCCCACGGCCTTGATGGTGACGTCGGCGTTGGAGGTGTCTTTCATGGCCACGACGGTTTTGGTGGCGGGCAAGGCCATACCGATGACGATGAGGAACGGGATGACTGTCCAGGCGACTTCCACGCCCACGCTTTCGTGGAAAGTGGCAGGCTTGGCACCACGCGATTTACGGTGCGCCCAGATCGAATAGAACATGACGCCGAAGACGCCAACGAAAATGATGGTGCAAACAGCCAGCAGAAACCAAT
>JAJUJN010000491.1 GCA_029265335.1 Alcaligenaceae bacterium | reverse complement strand
TGCACGCCAACTGGACGCAGCGCATGCGCGGCAACCTCGATCGCTACGCACCCACGCACCTCAAGCTCGCCTTCGAATCCTTTGAGCACGGCCTCATCTACAAACGCATCACCGCCGATATCGACGAGAACAGCCCCCTATGGACCATCGGCCGAGTGTGCCTGTGGCCTAACGGCTTCTTCCTGGGCGATCACTTCGAATGGCGGGTGCCCATCGACGACGAGAACATGTTGAGTGTGGGCTGGTTCTTCATTCGTTTGCCACACGAGAGCGAGCCTTACGAACAGCCGGTGATCCCGTCGTGGCATGCGCCCATTCGCGACGACAACGGTCGCTGGATCACCTCGCACATCATCAACCAAGACATCGTGGCCTGGGTGGGTCAGGGCACCATCGCCGATCGTTAGCGCGAACACCTGGGCGCCAGTGATCAGGGCATTACCATGCTGCGCCGACAACTGTTCGACGACATAGACGCCGTGCGGCAAGGGCGCGATCCCAAGGGCGTGCTGCGCGACCCCTCGCGCAACCATCGCATCGTGTTACCCAGCGATCACCGCGAGTATTTCCTCAACGGGCTACCCATGGCCGAACTCGGCAAGGAGCCTAAATGGGAAAGGCTGTTACATCACTTTCTCTTTCATGCCGGCCAGCCCGACTGGGTCAAGCGTGAGTTCGAGGCCGCCGCAGGCATTCGCCTGAAGCACATGGAAATCATCGACATTTGATCATCGGGGCGGTCTTCTTCTGGCCCTACCCTGCAACCCTTGGAATCTTCATGACCGACACACTCGTTACCTATCAACAAGAAGGGCCGGTTGCCCTGATTGGCCTGAATCGTCCCGACAAACGCAATGCCATGAACGACGACACCATCGCCGCTTTGCGCGAGGCCGTCGTGCGAGCTGGCGACGAAGCCGACGTGGGCGTTTTGTTTGGTCACGGCAATAACTTCTCCGCCGGCCTCGATCTGGCCGAGGCGCTGGCCAAAGCCACCAGCGGCAAGCCGATGCCCCGTCGGGGCAAGCGTCATAGTTGGCACGAAGTGTTCGACATCATCGCCCGCGGCCCCATCCCTTGGGTGGCGGCGTTGCACGGCGCCGTGGTGGGTGGCGGACTCGAGCTGGCAACCGCCGCGCATATCCGGGTGTGCGACCGCTCCGCTTTCTTCGGTCTGCCCGAAGCCCAGCGCGGCATTTTCGTAGGCGGTGGCGGTACGGTGCGGATTCAACGCGTCATTGGTTATACGGTGATGGCCGACATGATGCTCACCGGTCGTTTGCTCAACCCCGACGAAGCAGAGCGCGAACACATCGTGCGTTACGTGGTGCCCGAGGGTGAGCACCTGAACAAGGCGCGTGAATTGGCCGAACGCATTTCACAGAACACTCACGACACCAACTGGCGCATCACCAACGTGCTGCCGCGCATCAACGACCTCTCGCACGAGGACGGCCTATTCATGGAATACCTCAATTCCAATTTGCGCCGACCCGAAGGCGCCGAGTCACGTCTGCGTGATTTCGTGGAAAAGCGCGCCAAGCCGCTCACCCCGCCCAAGTAAGCAGCCATCAAGCCCGGCGCTCTTTCTTTCTTTTTCCCTTGGCTCTTCATGAACTCAACCGTCTCCCCACTCACCGCGCCGGTCAATGCCGCTGAGCGCACGCGGGCCCTGGCCCACATCGAAC
>JAJUJN010000101.1 GCA_029265335.1 Alcaligenaceae bacterium | reverse complement strand
GTGAGCGCCATGGTAGCCATGTTGGCTTCCTCCATGGCGGTGGTGTCGCGCTCGGACCAATCCTTGAAAGTGGTGAAGGCCAGAGCGGCGTTTTGACCGGCGCCGGAAAAGCTGTAGCCGAGAATGGTCACGATGCGGTCGACCGAAGGCCGAGCCATGTAGTAATCCTCGATCTGCTCCACGGCGCCCAGGGTGCGCTCAAGCGTTGCGCCCGGTGGCAGCTGCACGTTGGTGATGGTAAAGCCCTGATCTTCGACCGGCAGAAAGGAACTGGGCAGGCGCAAATACAGGAAGCTGAAGCCCACCACGATGATCACATACACGAGCATGAAGCGCTTGGGGCGGCGGACCATGCCGCCCACCGAACGCTGATAGCCATGGGTGGCGCGGTTGAAGCCCCGGTTGAACCAGCCGAAAGGGCCTTTTTTGCTTTCGCCGTGCGCATCGGCCTTGACGGGCTTGAGCAGCGTGGCGCACAGCGAGGGTGTCAGCGTGAGCGCCAGAAAGCCCGAGAACAGAATGGATACCGCCATGGATACCGAGAACTGCTGGTAGATCACACCCACTGAGCCGCCCATGAATGCCAGCGGCAGAAACACCGCCGACAGCACCAGCGTGATGCCCACGATGGCGCCGGTGATCTGCGTCATGGCCTTGCGGGACGCGGCCTTGGGAGACAGGCCTTCTTCGGCCATGATGCGTTCAACGTTCTCGACCACCACAATGGCGTCATCCACCAGAATACCGATGGCCAGCACCATGCCGAACATGGTCAGGATGTTGATGGAAAAGCCCAGCACGTGCATGACGGCAAAAGTGCCGAGCAGGCAGATGGGCACCACCAGCGTGGGGATGAGGGTGTAGCGGAAGTTCTGCAGGAACAGGTACATCACCAGCACCACGAGCAGAATGGCTTCGCCCAGCGTATGCACCACTTTTTCGATCGACGCCGCCACGAAGGGTGAGGTGTCGTAGGGAATATCCCAGGCCATGCCGGCGGGGAAATAACGCTCGAGCTCTTCCATGCGCTCGCGAATGAGCGTGGCCGTTTCCAGAGCGTTGCCGCCGGTGGTGAGCTGAATGGCAATGGATGCCACAGGCTGACCATCGAGACGCGACGAGAACTGATAGGTTTGCGAGCCCACCTCGATGCGGGCAACATCGCGCAGATAGACGTTGGAGCCGTCGGGGTTGGCGCGCAAGATGATGTCGCCGAACTCCTGCGGCGTGGCGAGCAGGCCGGTGATGGTGATGCTGGCCGATACCTGCTGCCCTTCGGGCACGGGCGGCGAGCCGATTTGCCCTGCAGGCACCTGGATGTTTTGCCCGGCGATGGCCGCATTGACGTCGGCCATCGACAAGTTGTAGCCGGTGAGCTTGTCGGGGTCGACCCACACCCGCATCGCGCGCTCCGACGCGTAGAGTTGAGCCTGCCCCACGCCCGGCACGCGCTTGAGTTCGTCGAGCACGTTGCGGGTGGCGTAGTCGGCCAGGCTTTCGACGTTTTGCGAGCCGTCGGGTGACGAAATGGCCACGATGAGCAGGAAGTTGGTAGCCGCCTTGCTCACGTCGATCCCTTGCTGCATGACTGCCTGCGGCAGGCGCGGCTCGACCCGTTTGATTCGGTTCTGAACATCCACCGATGCCATGTCGGGATCGGTGCCAGGCTCAAAGGTTGCCGTGATGGTGGAGCGACCGTAAGAATCGCTGTTGCCCTCGAAGTACATCAAGCCATCGGCGCCGTTCAGCTCCTTTTCGATCATGCTGGTGACGGACTCGTTCACCACTTCGGCAGAGGCGCCTGGGTAGGTGGCGTTGATGGTGATACTCGGCGGCGCTACCTCGGGAAACTGGGCAATGGGCAGATTGGGGATGGCCAGGATGCCCATCAGGATAATGAAAAGCGCCACCACCCATGCAAAGATGGGTCGACTGATGAAAAATTGCGGCATATCGTCGGCCCGGGATCAGGGTTGAGCTGAAGAAGAGGCGGCGGCGCTGCTGTCGCTGGCCCCGGCGGACGGGGCTGCACCCGAGTCGGCGGTACCACCTTGCGGGGCATCGGCCTGCGCGCCGCTGCCTGGTTGCGGTGAGCCACCCGCTTGCGGTTGGGCGGCCGAAGAGGCTCCGGGCGCGCCGTTTGCCGGAGCGCCGCTGGCGTTGGCTTCTACCGGTGTGACCGTGGCCCCGGGGCGCACCTGCTGGAAGCGGTTGATCATGACGCGGTCGCCAGCTTGCAGGCCACTGCGCACCACCCAGCGATCGGGCATCATCGCGCCCGCTTCGATCGGACGCGACTCCACCACGTTCTGGTCGTTCACCACCAGCACGTAGGCGCCCCCATCGGGGCTGCGCTGCACCGCCTGAGCGGGCACGCTGATGGCATTGGCCACCGTGCCTTGCTCGATGCGGCCGCGAGCATACATGCCCGGCAGCAGCACCCCATCGGGATTGGGGAACTCGGCGCGCACCAGGAACTGGCCAGTACCAGGGTCGACGGTGATGCCCGAAAAGAGCAGCCGGCCCTCGTGGTTGTATTCTTGGCCATTGCTGAGTACCAGCCTGACCGGAGTTTGGTTGGCGTGGGCCACGCTCATCTGGCCCGACAGCACCGCGTTCTGAATTTCCAGCAGCGAATTGGTGGATTGTGTGAGATTGAGATAGATCGGATCGATCTGCTGGATGAGAGCCATGGGCGTGGCCTGACCCTGCCCGACCAAGGCGCCTTCGGTGACCAGAGCGTTGCCGATGCGGCCATCGATGGGCGCGGTAACCGTGGCATAACCGAGGTTCAGCTGCGCCTCTTCCAGCATGGCTTGCTGTTGCGCCACGGCCGCCTCAGCCTGCCGCAGTGCCGACACGGCGCGATCGTATTCTTGCTGGCTGATGGCCTGTGCCTTGACCAGCGGCTGGTAGCGACGCTCCAGCTGACGAGCTTCTTGAAGCTGCGCACGAGCGCTCTGCAAGTTGGCCTTGGCGGCATTTTCTGCGGCGACGAGGGGCGCCGGATCGATGCGGAACAACACATCGCCTTCGGCCACATCGCTGCCTTCAACAAACACTCTTTCTTCGACGATGCCTGGCACCCTGGCCCGAACCTCAGCCTCGCGTGTGGGCTCGAGCCTGCCGGGCAATTCGGCAATGATGGGGGTGTTTTCGGGTTGGACCGTGATGACCCCGACATTCATGGGCGGGGGAGCTTCAGGCTGACCACCTTCTTGGCGGTCGCAGGCGGCCAATGCCAGCCCCAGTGCGGCGACGAGGGTCAGGCGCGACATCGAAAATGGCAACATGGAGAAGTCTCGAATGGGATTCGGATGCGACGACGACGACCGAAAAGACTGGCAACGACACAAGAGAGTGCCGGAACGCTTTTGGTCGAAATGAGACAAGAGTGTATCACTGGTTCGCCGGGAAAGGGAGTTCGGTACGGCCAGTAATGGCCGCAGGAAACGGTTGGCCGTCAGGAGCTGGAAGCCTCCGAATCATGCGGATGAGAGTCGGTGAGTCGGGTGATTCGCACGTCGCCGATGCGCCGGTCTTTGACCTCGAGCACTTCGAAGCGCAAGCCGTGCGCGCTCGACTCAAACACCTGGCCCGCTTCGGGCAACTGATCGAAGTGCGACAGCAGAAATCCGCCCAAGGTGGCGTAGTCGTCGTTGACCAAGCCCGAGATGCCTAACTCCTGTTCAAGATGAAGGAGGTCGGCGGCCCCGGCCACTCGCCAGCTCTCGTCACTTTCCGCGAGGATATCAGGTTGCTCGTCTTCGTCGGGGAACTCGCCGGCGATCGCTTCGAACACGTCGATGGGGGTCACCAGGCCTTCGATGGCGCCGAATTCGTCGGTGACCAGCACCACCTGGCCGCGCGAGCGCTTCAGCGTATCCATCAGGCTGAGCATGCGGATAGATTCGTGAACGATCAGGGGCTCACGCAGCGATTCCGTTTGAATCTTGCCGGTGGTGAGGATATCGGCCAGGAGGTCGCGGGCCCGGCCCAGACCCACCACTTCGTCGAGCTGGCCGCGGCAAACAGGAAAGAAGTTGTGGGGCGTTTCGAGCAAGCGCTCTTGAATCTGTTGGGGATCGTCGTGGAGGTCGATCCACGAAATATCGCCGCGCGGGGTCATGATCGAGTGCACCGAGCGTTCCACCAGGTTGAGCACGCCGCTCACCATGTTGCGCTCTTCCACCTCGAAACCCGTGTCGGTGCTTTCGGGCACACGTTCGCTGCTGGGCTGCGGGTCGTCGTCGGCCGGCTTACCCAGCAAACTGAGGATCGATTCGGCAGTGCGGGCGCGCAGACGATGACGGCTCTCGTGCACCGCCGTGGGCATGGGCCAGCGGTGCTGCGCCAAGGCCACCAGGGCCGCCAGTGCGGTAATGGCGTAAATGAGCGGTGTGGGAACCCAAAGCCCCAAGCCTTCGGCCATCAAGGCAAAGCCAACCACGAGCAACAGGGCCTGGGCCAGTGTGATCACGATGGGATGGGCCTGCAGCCATTGCAGCAGGGGGCTCGCACCCAATTGCTGGACGAAAAACGCCACCACCATGGCGACCACCATCACGGCGAGAGAGTCGGTGAGGCCGATAGCAACGAAAATGGTGTCGAACGAGAAGGCCGCTTCGAGGATCACGATCTGCGCAATGACCACCCCCAAACCGCCATGGGTTCGGAGCGGCGGCAGACTGGGTGACTCAGTTTCGAGCCTGACGGCGAGATCGAGCACCGATTTGGCAACCAGAAAGATGCCGCCGAGCATCAGCAGGAAATGGCGACTCGTGGCCCAATGTTCACCGACGGGAAAGAGTGGCTGCTCGAGCCGGATCGCCCAAACGATGAGAGCGAGCAGCGCCAAACGCAGCAGCAGCGCCAGTGACAGTCCGATCAAGCGGGCGCGCTTGTGTTGGCGGGGTGGCAGGCGTTCGGTAAGACTGGCCACAAACGCCAGGCTTTCGAGGCCGAGCACGACCTCGAAGGCAATCAGGGTGGCGAGGCCCGCCCACAAGCTTGGTTCAAGAAGCCATTCCATGCGGTGATCAGCAGAAGAACGGGACGTTTCGTGGCCCGCGCCTGAAGAAGGGCGGCGCGGCCATCAGGCGGATTGGGGCGGAGCGGACGATTTGCCCCGCATGCTCTCGAGCTGGACCAGCATCGCGGGGAACAGCTTGGGGGCAGAGGCTACGACATTGCCGTGCTCGAACCATGTCTGTTCACCTTCGAAATCGCCGATGAGCCCGCCGGCTTCCAGCACCAGCAAGCTGCCCGCCGCGAGATCCCACGGCTTGAGGCCGGCGCCATAGCATGCGTCGAGGCGACCGGCGGCCAGCCAGGCGAGGTCAAGCACGGCCGAGCCGATGCGACGGGTGCCAGCGCATGCCAATGACATTTCGCTGAAAATGTGTGCCCAACGGCGGAGTTCTTGATCGTCGGAGGAGCGAAAGCTGGCGCCTACCAGAGCTTCGCTGAGCCGGCGACGAGGTGACACTCGGATGCGACGGTCGTTGAGAAAGGCGCCCGCACCCCGAGTGGCGGTGAAGAGCTCATTGCGGGTGGGGTCGAACACCACCGCCTGCGTGATGACGCCGCGCTGCGCCAGGGCAATGGACACCGCGTAATCGGGGAAGCCGTGCACGAAGTTGGTGGTGCCGTCGAGTGGATCGATGATCCATTGGTATTCGGCATCGGGGCCGGTGGAGCCGTGTTCGCCCGATTCTTCGGCAAGCACGGCGTGGTCGGGATAGGCCGAATGTAGAATCTCGATGATCGCGTTCTCGGCAGCGCGGTCTACCTCGGTGACCAGGTCGCGCGGGCCCTTGCGGGTGACCGGCAGCCGTTCGAGGTCGAGGCTGGCGCGGTTGATGATGCTGCCTGCACGGCGGGCCGCCTTGACGGCGGTGTTGAGCATGGGATGCATATCGGCGTGTTCTGAATGTGCGGTGAACCAAGGCAGCCATTTTAGGCTACGCGATTCATTTTGTACGGCGCCCTGGGCGCCATCACCGGAAACCCATGACAAACTCCTTATTCGATCGCATCCACTTCGTGATGGTGGCGCCCAGTCATCCAGGCAATGTGGGCGCCGCGGCACGGGCGCTCAAGACCATGGGCTTCGGCAGACTGCACTTGGTTGGCACGAACGGCAGCGAGATCATTCACGACGCCTCCGCCCAGGCTCTGGCCAGTGGCGCCAGCGACGTGCTCGAAGCCGCAAAGGTGCATTCCACGCTGAGCGACGCGCTGGCTCACACCACGCTCGCTTTCGCCCTTACTGCAAGGGGCCGTGACATGGGCCCGCCGGCTTGCGACGTGCGCCAGGCTGCTGGCCTGGCACGAGAGCATCTCACCGCGGCACAAAGCGGTTTGGATTTGCCACAAAAGGGGTTGGACCAGCCTTCCGAGGGCTTGTCAACGAGAGCTGGCGCCGGGCCAGTGGCCGAGCGTCACGTGGCGGTGGTGCTGGGCACCGAGCGTTCGGGCCTCACCAACGACCATATTTCGCGCTGCCAGTGGATCTGCCACATTCCTGCCAACCCCGACTACAGTTCGCTCAACGTGGCGCAGGCTCTGCAGCTGATGGCCTGGGAGCTGCGGTACGCATTGTCGGCCGACACCTGGCAGTCGCCCGCACCAGGTGGCTATCGGCCGCCGCCTCAGCCCCTGGCGCCGGGGGGAGCGGTGGAGGCGTTCCTCGAGCATTGGCAGCAGGCGCTCACGGCGGTTGGCTTTCTCGACCCGCTGCATCCCAAGAAGCTGATGCTGCGCATGCGGCATCTCTTCACCCGTTCCAGTCTCACCCAAGACGAAGTCGACATGCTCAGAGGCGTTTGCACCGCCATGCTCAAGAGCGCCACCGGTCACCAGGCAGCCAACAAGCCATCACGCCTGGAGTCGGGGCAGACAGGCCACGCGGTCGCGTCTGCCCCGGTCAAAAGGAGTGATTCGAACGAAGCTCGTTGATGCGTGTGCGGGGGCCGGCGCTTGGATCAGCTGCCGCCCGCAGGCTGTGCAGGACGGGTTTCCAGGAGTTTTACCAGGGCGTGCAGCGCGCGGTTGACCGGAGTGGGTACGCCCAGCGCCTCGCCACGTTGCACCACATAACCATTGAGATGATCGATTTCGCTGGGCTTGCCCCGCGCCAAATCCTGCGCGGTAGAGGAATATTGACCCGGCATGGATTCCGCGATTTTTTGTACGAGTTCCCATGAGATCTGCGGCAAGCTCACCCCTTCGGCTCGAGCCAACGCATCGCATTCATCCACCAGATCGCGAATCACACG
>JAJUJN010000163.1 GCA_029265335.1 Alcaligenaceae bacterium | reverse complement strand
GGCGGCCCCGACGAAGTCGAAGCCGCTCGCTGGGCAAAAGACAACATGACCAAGCCCGTGGTTGGCTTCATCGCCGGCGTTACCGCGCCTCCGGGCAAGCGCATGGGCCATGCCGGTGCGCTCATTTCGGGTGGCGACGACACGGCCGACGCCAAGCTCGCAGTCATGGAAGAGTGCGGCATTCGCACCACGCGCAACCCATCCGAAATGGGTAAGCTCGTGAAAGAAGTGCTGGGCTGAGCGCGGCATGAAATCTGCCAAGCAGCGTGTTCTTGGTCTGAGCCTCTTGCAGTTGATGGGCGTGCTGGCCATCATTGGGATTGTGGCCTGGCTGCTGCTCAATCACTTTGCACCCGTGACCTGAGCACTGCTTTTGGGCTCATGGTTTAATCACCAGCAGCCAAGCTCTATATGCAAGCCGCCCGATTCACGGGCGGCTTTTTTGTTGCGAGGGCTGCGGCTTTTAGTTCGAAAGCCAGCATGTATGCCTTGCCTTTGATCAGCGAATAAGGTGCAAGAAAGTTTCCTTTCTTGCACCAGTCATGCGTCACTTGCGCACAAGATCATTCGTCTTCGACGAAGGTGGTTTCTCGCTTTCTGCGAATGGTGGGCAGTGCCACCAACACCACCAGAGCCAACGCAACACCCAGTAGCGAGGCCGAAAGAGGGCGCTCCACAAAAGTGAGGAAATCGCCACGCGACAGCAGCAGCGCGCGCCGAAAGTTCTCTTCCATCATCGGCCCGAGCACCAGCCCCAGCAGCAGTGGGGCGCCTTCGCAATCGAGCTTGGACCATAAATAGCCGATGAAGCCGAAGGCTACCGTCACGAAAATATCGAAGACGTTGTAGTTCAGCGAATACACGCCGATGGCGCAGAACACCAGAATCGCCGGGTACAGCAGGCGATAGGGAATCTGCAAAAGTTTCACCCACAAGCCCACGAGAGGCAGGTTGAGGATCACCAGCATGGCGTTGCCGATCCACATCGAGGCCACCAATCCCCAGAACAGTTCCGGGTGCGAGGTGATTACCTGCGGGCCCGGCTGGATGTTGTGGATCATCATGGCGCCCACCATCAGCGCCATCACCGCGTTACCGGGAATGCCCAGTGTGAGCAGCGGAATGAACGACATCTGAGCGCCGGCGTTGTTGGCCGACTCCGGCCCGGCCACGCCAGCAGGGTGGCCATGACCGAATCGACTGCCGTCTTTGGCAAGTTTTTTCTCCAAGGTATAGGAGGCAAAAGCGGCGAGTACCGAACCGCCTCCCGGTAGAATCCCGAGAACGCCGCCCAGGGCGGTACCGCGCAGCATCGCCGGCACCGCCACGCGCAGCTCCTCGCGGTTGGGATACAGCGAACCGATTTTGGCGGGCACTTCCTGACGCTGCTCACGCAGTTCCAGGTTGCGCATGACTTCGGCAAAGCCAAATACGCCCAGGGCCACAGCGGCAAAGTTGATGCCGTCTTGCAGCTCGGGCACACCAAAGGTGTAGCGCGACATACCGCTGTTCACGTCGGTGCCCACCATGCCGAGCAGCAGGCCCAGCAATACCATGCAGATGGCTTTGACCAGAGCGCCCGAGGCCAGCACGACCGCGCCAATCAACCCCAGCACCATCAGTGAGAAATATTCGGCCGGGCCGAACTTAAAAGCGATTTCGGCCAGCGGCGGAGCAAAGCCGGCAATGAGAAAGGTTGCGATGGAGCCGGCCAGAAACGAACCGATGGCGGCAATCGAGAGCGCCGCCCCGGCGCGTCCTTGCTTAGCCATTTGGTGGCCGTCGATGGCAGTGACCACTGCCGAAATTTCGCCAGGGAGGTTCACCAGAATGGCGGTGGTAGAGCCGCCGTACTGTGATCCGTAGTAAATACCGGCGAGCATGATGAGGCCGGCGATGGGTGGCAACACATAGGTGATCGGCAACAGCATGGCAATGGTGGCCAGTGGACCGATGCCGGGAAGCACGCCAATCAAAGTGCCCAGCAGGGCGCCCAAAAATGCGTAAAACAGATTCTCGGGCGAGACAGCAACGCTCAACCCGAGCACGATGTGATCGATAAGTTCCATGACGGGGGCGCCTCAGTTGATGAAAGAGGGGTAAAGCGGAAAGATCAGTCCCAACCCGCGAATGAACGCGATATAGGTAAAAATCAGGAGAAAGATCGCATTGGCCACCGTTGCCTTCCAGCCGAACTGATGGCGGCTGCACTGCTCACTCCCACCAGAACGAGGAGGGCGAGGTAAAGACCAAGTGGTTTCATCAACAAGCCGAAAAGCAGCACTCCACCTAGCACCAGACCGGTAGTGCGCCAATCAAAACGCTCCACACGATCACGAGGTGAGCCGGGTAGCAGACTGCCGATCAGCACCAAGGCGCCCAGCAAAGCCATCAGGATGCCGAGCCAGAAGGGGAACCATCCCGGCCCCATGCGGGCCGCGCTCCCCATGGGGTAAGACGTGGCGAACCACGCAAACGCCAGGCCGACAGCGATGAACATCACTCCCGACCAAAAGTCCTTGCCGGACTTGATATTCATGATGCGACGCACCTCCCATGAAAGCGCCACCTCCGCAAAACTCCTTGTTGGCGAGCCGCAAGCGGCCGGACGAACACACCCGGTTCGTCAGTTCGGATGGTGGGCAATCATAGAGCAGGGGGTGCGTTTCAGTGTGTAAAAGTCCCTACATTTGAGGTCATAAAAACCCCAATCGATTGCAAGCAATTTGACATCTGACTGACGATCAGCTGACTGCCTCTGTCAGCCAGCGAAACTCCAAGGCGAGATGGCCGAGAGCTTGGTGTCGACCGTGTCGTCGCTACCCGAAATGAGTGCATCGGCGTGGCCCGTACGCTTGCACGGACGCAAACGCGATTAGCCCCAGGACGGCAAGCGTCGTGGGGCTAATGGGAGTGAAACAGGCGTTGGGGTAGAACTACCCCACGACGCGCATCAGCTCATGGCTTTGATGGCGGCGGCCAGGCGGCTCTTGTGGCGAGCGGCCTTGTTCTTGTGAATGATGTTTTTGCCGGCCACGCGATCGATAGCGCTGCTGGCCTTGCGGTACACTTCGGTAGCAGCGGCTTTGTCGCCAGCCTGAATGGCTTCGCGTACGCGACGAATCGACGTGCGATACATCGAGCGCATGCTGGTGGTGTGCTTGTTGAGCGCTGCGGCCTGACGGGCGCGCTTGCGAGCTTGTGCAGTGTTGGCCATGAATATCCGGGTGGTAAAATGCGATTGGTGCAAAGCCAGCCAGTTTACCGTGCCGGGCAGGATACTGGCAAGCGGGCAATATATGCGATAAAAAGCCCGGCATTACCGGGCCTGAGCAGAATGCCCTCCCGGTAGGGTGGACATGAAAAAAACCTTGGTGCCCAGAAGAGGACTCGAACCTCCACGCCTCGCGGCGCTAGTACCTGAAACTAGTGCGTCTACCAATTCCGCCATCTGGGCTTTTTTGAAGCGGACTAAATTGTAGCAAGAAACCTGAGGTTGCTCTGTTAAGCTTCGCCTGGAGAGGGAAGAAAGAACCCGATTCCGATTGAATCGCTACAGCCGCTTCGCGAAAGAAACGGATTATAGAGAGAAAAATACATTTTGGCAACACGTACACCGAAGTCATCCACCTACGATTCCACCCAACCGCCGGATTTCGATCCGGACGTTCCCAGCCGCGAGCGCATCCTGCGGGCGCTGCGCGAAGCCGACCATCCTCTTTCCCTCGATGAACTCGCCGAGCGTCTCAAGGTCGAGCGGTCCAGCACCTTCGCGGGTTTCGAGCGGCGCCTGGCCGCCATGGAGCGTGATGGTCAGTTGCTGCCCAACCGCAAGGGCAAGCTGCTGTTGGCGTCGCGGCTCGATTTCGTCGCCGGCAAGGTGCAGGGCCATCGCGATGGTTTCGGTTTTCTCATTCGCGACGACGGCAACACCGATATCTACCTGGCGCCCCGCGAAATGCTCAAAGTGCTGCACGGCGACCGGGTATTGGTACGCCCAAGTGGCGAGTATCGCGGCAAGCCCGACGGGCAAATTGTCGAGGTGTTGGAGCGCGGCACTCAACAGTTGGTAGGACGCCTGCAGCGGGAGCGGGGTTTGTTGGTGGTGGTGCCCGAAGACCAGCGCGTGCGTCATGATGTGTTGATAGCGCCTGGCGACGAAAGCCACGCGAAGGTGGGGCAGGTGGTGACAGTGGAGCTGCTCACCCAGCCATCGCGCTATCAGCAGCCGCAGGGCAAGGTTGTCGAGGTGCTAGGCGATTACGACGATCCGGGCATGGAAATCGAGATCGCCGTGCGCAAGTTCGACCTGCCGCATGAGTTTTCGGCTGCCGCCATCAAAGCGGCGCGTGCTCTGCCGCACGAGGTCACGCGCGACGATCTCAAGGGTCGCTTCGATCTGCGCGATGTGCCGTTCGTTACCATTGATGGTATCGACGCTCGCGATTTCGACGACGCGGTGTTCTGCGAGGCCGTACAAACCGGTAGCGGCTCAAGGTCGCAGCCCGGCTGGCGCTTGTTGGTGGCCATTGCCGATGTCAGCCATTACGTGAAAACGGGCGACGCAATCGACAACGACGCTCTCGAACGTGCCACCAGCGTGTACTTCCCGCGTCGGGTCATTCCGATGTTGCCCGAAGAGCTTTCGAACGGCCTTTGTTCGCTCAACCCGGGTGTGGATCGCTTGGCCCTGGTCTGCGATATGGTGATTCCGGCCAAGGGTGCCCGCGCTGGCGAGGTCACGGCCTATCAGTTCTATAACGCGGTCATCCATTCTCATGGCCGCACCACTTACGACCAAGTCTGGGAAGTACTTTCCGGCGAACCTTCCGGCATGCCGGCCTTGAGCGAATCGCTGCATCCCCATCTGCACAATCTGCATGAGCTTTTTCAGTTGCTGTTCGCGGCCAGGCAGAAGCGGGGCGCCATCGACTTCGACACCATCGAAACAGGCATCATTTGCGACGAAGACGGGCGGATCGAACGCATCGAGGCTGTGCGCCGCAACGACGCTCACCGACTCATTGAAGAATGCATGTTGGCCGCCAACACTTGCGCGGCCGATTTTATGGTGCGCAGCAAGCATCCCGGCCTGTATCGCATCCAGGAAGGCCCCACGCCCGAACGGCTGACATCGCTGCGCGAGTTCCTGCGCACCATGGGCCTTGCGCTTGGCGGCGGCGACGACCCCACCGCCAAGGATTACGGCGAGTTTCTTGACAGCGTGCGCGGCAGGCCGGACTTCCAGTTGCTGCAGACGATGTGCCTGCGCTCGATGCAGCAGGCAATCTACAGCCCCGAGAACGTCGGCCATTTCGGCCTGGCGTATCCCGCCTACAGCCATTTCACTTCGCCCATCCGTCGTTATCCCGACCTGCTGACGCACCGGGTGATC
>JAJUJN010000500.1 GCA_029265335.1 Alcaligenaceae bacterium | reverse complement strand
CAGTGCGATTTGCGAAGAAACAGAATTATGCACTATTTTTGCAGTGCGTGCAAGCGGGCCAAAACCACGTCTTTACCCAGCAGCGCCAGCACCATGTCGATCGAGGGTGTTTGCGTACGCCCGGTAACCGCCACTCGCAGCGGAATGGCAAGCTGTGGCATCTTGAGTTGCTTGGCCTTGAGCACCGATTTGATGGCGGCAGAGAGGTTCTCGGGCGACCACTCGATATCTTGCACCTCGCGAACGAAGGCGGCCAGGTAGCCGCGTGCGCTGTCGGTGAGGTGTTTTTCTACCAGTTCGGCGTCGATGGCGACGGGGTCGAACTTGCCATAGAACAGCATGGCATTCTCGGCCAGCTCTTCCAGCGTTTCTGCGCGAGGCGCGAGCAGCGCCATGACCTCGGTGATGGGCGCGGCATTCTCGAGTTCACCACCTCGCCTGGTGATACGTTCGACCACGCGGGGAGCGAGCTGCTCGGGGCTGAGCTGCCGCAGGTAATGGGCATTCACCCAATTGAGCTTTTTAGGGTCCCACTGAGCGGCAGAGCGCGAGAGATGCGTGCCATCGAACCATTCCACCAATTGCTGCCGGCTGAATAGTTCGTCGTCGCCGTGGCTCCAGCCCAGGCGCGCCAGATAGTTCACCATGGCATCGGGCAGGTAGCCGTCGTCGTGGTATTGCATGACGCTGACCGCTCCGTGGCGCTTGGAAAGCACCTCGCCATCGGGGCCGAGAATCATGGGTACATGACCATACTGCGGCAGTTCTGCGCCCAGCGCGCGCAGAATGTTGATTTGGCGCGGGGTGTTGTTGATGTGGTCATCGCCCCGGATCACGTGGGTGATGCGCATGTCCCAGTCGTCGACCACCACACAGAAGTTGTAGGTGGGCGTGCCATCTTGGCGAGCGATAACGAGGTCGTCGAGCTCGGTGTTGGCAATGCGAATGGGCCCCTTCACCATATCGTTCCAGCCCACTTCGCCATCGAGTGGGTTGCGGAAACGCACCACGGGCTGGCGGTTGGCAGGCGGCTGGGGAAGCGTTTTTCCGGGTTCGGGCCGCCAGGTGCCGTCGTAGCGCGGCTTGAGGCCAGCAGCGCGCGCCCGTTCGCGCATGGCGTCGATTTCTTCGGGCGTGCTGTAGCAGTGGTAGGCGTGGCCGCTTTCCAGCAGTTGCTGGATGATCTCGGCGTAGCGGTCCATGCGCTGCGTTTGATAAAAAGGGCCTTCGTCGGGCTTGAGCCCCAACCAAGCCATGCCGTCGAGAATGGCTTGCACGGCCTCGGGCGTTGAGCGCTCGAGGTCGGTGTCTTCGATGCGCAACACAAAGGTGCCACCGAAATGGCGGGCATAGGCCCAGGAATAGAGCGCGGTGCGGGCACCGCCCAGGTGCAGAAAACCGGTAGGCGATGGCGCGAAACGGGTGCGCACCACAGCCGCCGAAGAAGTTGACGTGTTCATGATGCGCATTGTAAAGGCCGCCGGGCCTCAGACCGGTCGGCTGGGCGCGATTAATAGCGGCGGGTGAGGGTTTCGGCCACACAGACCGGCTTGCTGCCGCCTTCGCGTTCGATGGTTGCCGTGATTTTCATTTGCACGCCATCGTCGGGCAGCGCCTTGTACTCGGTG
>JAJUJN010000494.1 GCA_029265335.1 Alcaligenaceae bacterium | reverse complement strand
GGTGTGTACTCCGACGCCGACCGCGCCGCTGTGGCCGGCGTGCTGCGCGAAATGCGCGACACCGTGCTGGGTCACGCCAACGCCACCGACGGCAACGGCCAATACCTTTATTCAGGTAACAAGGGCGGCAACCAGCCTTTTGTGCAGGAGAGCGACGGCACCGTGAACTACCATGGCGACGCAGGGCGGCGCATGGTTCAGGTGGCGCAAACCCGTCAAATGGCCAGCACCGACTCGGGCGCCGACGTCTTCCGTCGAGCCGCCCCGGGCAACCTCGAATACTTCGCCCAGGCTGATGCCGCCAACCAGGGCACAGCCACTTTCGGGCGCGTGGAGCTCGCCAACCCCAGCCACGCCGACGTGGCCGGGCATGTGGCCTACCACGTAAGCTTCAGCGCGAATCCTGCCCACGATCCCAGCGACGCCAATTCCGCCCCCTGGCTCATCACCGCCACCGTGCAGCCCGGCGATACTCCTGTGCCAGGCGTAAGCGACAGCCCCTATCGCCCGGGGGAAGCCATCAACCTGGGTGGCGTGCGCGTGGCTTTCGAAGGCGAGCCGGTCAGCGGCGACAGTTTCCGCATCCAGCCCGCCGCCACGGCCGAGCTCGACGTCTTCGCCACGCTCAGCGAAGTCATCCAGGCGCTGGAGCAACCTACCAGCAACGATCCCGTGGCGGCAGCCGAACTCCAGAACGCGCTCAGCACGGCAAGCCGCAAAGTGTCACTGCATTTCGACAACGTGCTCACGGTTCGTGCCGCCACCGGCGCCCGGCTCAACGAGCTCGACGCCCTCGATAACGAAGGCGTGAGCCGTGGCATGAACTACGTGCAGCAACTTTCCTCGCTGGAAGACCTCAACTACTGGGAAGCCAGCAGCGAAATGGCGGTAAGAACCATGGCGCTTCAGGCCGCCGAAATGGCCTACATGAAAACCCAGAACCTGGGCTTGTTCATGCGCCGCTAAGCGGGTTTTTTGGCAGCACCCAGTAGTACAAGCGAACGGGGTAGCGCCCCGGAGCCCTCAGCCGAAACCCACCAGCACACGTTGTAGCGCCTGGAACGCTTGCGTAAACAAGCGATCCAGGAACGGCGTGGTTTGGGGCAACACAATGGTGAGCATCACCAGCCCGGCCAGTAGCGACAGCGGAAAGCCCACGGCAAATACCGACAGCTGCGGGGCGGTTCGGTTGAGGATGCCCATCGAGAGGTTGATGGTGAGCAGGGTGGTCACCAGCGGCAGGCCCATGAGCAAGCCCAGCATGAGGGTCTGGCCGCCCCAGGTAATGAATTCGCCCAGCCCGTTCTGGCCCAGGGGTACGGCGCTGATGGGCAGCAGGTCGAAGCTGTAATAGAGGCCGGCGAGAATAATGAGATGGCCGTCCACCGCCAGGAATACCAGCAGGGTGACGAGGTTGAAGAGGCGCGACAGCACCGAGGTGTTGGCGTTGGTGTTGGGGTCGATGAAAGTGGCAAACGCCAGGCCCATCTGCAGGCCGATGATTTCGCCGGCAGCCTGCACGGCATAGAAGATCACACGAATCGTGAGGCCTATCGACACGCCGATCAACACCTGCCAGAGCACTATCAACAGGCCCTGCCAGGAGGTGGGTGACACGCTGGGCAGATCGGTCAGGCCGGGCATGATCACCAGGGTAATCAGCACGGCGAGGCCC
>JAJUJN010000493.1 GCA_029265335.1 Alcaligenaceae bacterium | reverse complement strand
ATGGTGCATTATGCCGGCGCCTACACCGCCTATGGGCCGCTGCGTTCACCCCCCGATGGCTGGATGAAATACTTCACTTTGCGGCCCGCCTACGATTCCGGCGCCAAAGTGTTGCCAGAGCGGCGCGACATAATGGTGAATGGGCCCAAGCGCATGATGCACAGCGAGCCCCTCACGCTTCTGCGCGCTGCGGAGCTGGCGCAGCTCGTCGCACCGCAAAGCGTCGATCTGATTCCGCCACAGTCCGACCACCTGCACTGTGCGGCTTTCCATTTGCCGCCCCATTCCTCGTTTGTGATGCCGTCGGCAGCGCCCGGCGGCCAGTTCCTCATGCTGCTCTCCGGCGAGGTGAAAGTTGCGGGCACGGTGATGGAGCCCTGGGAAACCGTGTATACCGACGATTCTATAAAAGCATTACAGTGTGCAGCCGGCGAGCACGGAGCCACCGTATTGCTCATGCAAGTGCCTGCCAAAGAACCCATTTATCGCGAAGCTCTGAATCACGCTTCATAAGGCTGTGCAGATCCCCCGGATCCGTCATATCAATCACAAGGAGGAGCCCTTTCCATGATCAAGCCACGTCTCGTTCACACACTGTTGTTCGGCGGAGCCATGGCTCTCGCGGCAAGCCTGTCGTTTGCCGCCGAGAACGACTATCCCAATCGCTCGGTAGAAATGATCATTCCGTATCCGCCGGGCGGCTCCATGGACGCGCTCGCGCGTGCCTTGCAGCCCGGTATGAGCGAATCGCTGGGGCAGCCGGTGGTAGTGCGCAACGTGGGAGGCGCTGGCGGCAACCTGGGCACGGCCACCACAGCAAGGTCCGCGCCCGACGGCTACACCTTCGTGATCACCACCAACGCCGTGGTGAGTATCAACCCTCACGTTTACGAGAATGTGGGTTTCGATCCCAAAACCGACTTCGAGCCCATCAGTCTGGTGGCCACCGGCCCCCTGGCCATTGGCGTGGCAGGCGATTCCGATATCCACACACTGCAAGATCTCATCGACAAGGCCAAAACCGAAGACATCACCTTTGCTTCTCCCGGCGTTGCGTCGCCACACCATTTGCTGGGCGAGTTCCTCAACAAAGAAGCTGGCATCAACATGACGCACGTGCCCTACAAGGGCATAGGCCCCGGCATCACCGACATGCTCGGCGGTCACATCGATATGGCGGTTTCCACCATGTCGGGTTTCATGCCCTTCCTGAAAGACGGCAGTATTCGCGTGCTGGCCGTGGCTGAACTGGAGCCGTACGAGAAGATCCCCGACGTGCCCACCATTGCCGAAACCTACCCCGGTTTCGAAGCCAGCGCCTGGTTCGCCGCCCTGGCGCCGGCCGGCACGCCCGACTACGCCGCGAAGAAGCTGAATCAGGCCATCGTCGACGCGCTGCAAGATCCCAGAGTGTTGCAGGCCATGGACATGGCGGCGCTCATCCCGGTTGGTAGCGACCCTCAAACCTTGGTGGAAGTCACCGAGCGCGAATACAACCGCTGGGGCAAGGTCATCGAAGAAGCCGGCATCGAGCTGGAGTAAACCGCTGGGTCATCCCCGCTGGCGCGGGGATGACCTGCGAGCATCACACTGCCTGGTTCGGGCGCCAGGGGCTCAGCTTGCGCTCTTGCGCGCGGCCTTTTTGGCGGCTTTGCGGGCGGCTTTCTTGGCGGCCTT
>JAJUJN010000054.1 GCA_029265335.1 Alcaligenaceae bacterium | reverse complement strand
GTGGAAGTGGGCAACGCCGCACCCGCATAAAAGAGCACATCGAGGTTCTCGAAAAAGCTCCGCGCCAGTTCTTCATCCTGGGCCAGATAAGGCAACAGAACGTCGTAGCCTCGCGGCACATTGAAGTACAAGGTGGGCTTGAGCTCACGCAGGTTGGCCACCGTGCGCTCTGCCATGGGGCCAGGCACCGGCCGACCGTCGTCGATGTACAGGCTGCCGCCGTTGCGCAGAACCATATGGAAGTTGTGGTTGGCGCCAAAGGTGTGGCTCCAGGGCAGCCAATCGAGCACCACCGGGCCGGAGTCTTCGATGAAAGGCCAAACCTGGATGATCATCTGCTGGTTGGCGCACAACATGCGATGGCTGTTGACCACAACCTTGGGGTTGCCGGTGGAGCCTGAGGTGAGCAGATATTTGGCGGTGTCGTCGGGCTCGATGGCGGCATACAGCTCGTCGACTCGGGCCGTGGGCCCTTTTTCGAGCGCTTCGAAGGCCACACCGCCTTCAGGCACGTTCTGACCATACACAAGGGGGCAGGAGAGCCCCGCGCTGGCCAGCGCCTTGCCGTATACCTCGCCGTCTTCCGCGTACACGGCACAGGGCTCGAAGCGTTGCAGAATGCCGTGAACCTTGCTGTATTAACGCGCCATGCGAATATAAGAAGACGACACCAAGGCCACGGTGCCACGCACATGCATGGCAGCCAGCCCAAGCAAGGCCAGGTTCACGCTGTTGTCGGATACCGCCACCACGGGATGCTCCGCCGACACACCCAGATCGAGCAAGCCCTGAGCCAGGCGCTGCACTTTATGGAGCGCTTCAGCGTAAGTTACCGTGCGCCAACGATCTGGCCCAGCTCGCTCAGCCAAAAACACAGTATCGGGGCGCTCAGCCGCCCACTGCACCAACCAATCGTTGATGCAGCGCGCATAATCGCCCAGCGGCTCGCTTGAGGTGAGCACAAATGAACCGTCGGCTCGATCTTCGCGCAGAATGTTGGGAGTGGCGAGTGCCAACGCTTCGTTGGCCAGTTCGACCGTAGGGTGTGTCATAGTGTGTCTCCGTCGTATACAAGCATTTGAGCGGGCGTCACCTTAGCATACGCAAGGCCCAACAATCGGCGTTGAATGAACCGCTCATGTTACCCTGCGCGCTGCGCAGCCCCACGCCAGCGCGGCGTGCCGGGTCGCATCTTCAAACTACAGGACTTGGCAGTGAACCGACCCTTCGCCGTTCTTAAAGATCTTCTCCCGCCGGAGCTGTTGCCGGCCGAGCCCGCTCCCGGGCGCGGTCGCAAGCGCACCGACGCCAAGCGCAGCGAAGCGCCGGCTGCCAAAAAGGGCGCGGCCAAGGGCGCAGGTACCCCTGCGCCCGAGCAGCAAGCTCGCCCAGGCGGCAACAAGGCGCGCGCCAAACCATCCAAGCCCGGCAACCGCAACAAGCCGCAGCGAGCCCAAGCCGAGCCGCAAAACCAGGCCAAAGCCCGGCCGCAGAACCCGCCGCCGCCCGCCGAAACGCCCGAGGCCATCGAACAGCGTCGCAAGGCTGCCGAACGCGCCGAGCAACGACGAGCGCTGGCCAACGAAGGCCTGGCTGTTCTCAGCGAACACTATCCCACTTTGTTCAATCGACAACAACCCGTGCCACTGGCCATTGGCATCCACAAACCCTTGGTGGCAGCGGCGCGCGAGGGCAGCCTGTCGGTATCGGTAGCCGCGGTGCGCGCCGCCATGGGCCGTTGGACGGGCTCCTGGAACTACCTGGGAGTGATGACCGAAGGCGCTACGCGCTTGGATCTCGAGGGCAACCCTGCCGGCACGGTAGATGCCGAACAGGCCGAGGCAGCCCGGCAAACCCTGGCCGAGCGTCGAGCCCGTCAGCAAAACCGGCGGCCCAAAGGCAAGAAATCGGTCAAGCCCGAAGCCAAGCCGGCGCCAGCCAAGCAGGCCACGCAACAGCCCGAACCCGAGCCCCAACCCGCCCAAGAATCTACTCAAACCGCTCCGGCCGCGCCGCCCGACCAACCCACTAGCGGGCCTGCCTCTGGCGAATCCGCGGCAGAAAATCCAACGGCACGCGAGCCCTCAACGGCCAACGAGCCGTCACAACCAACTACCCCCTGAACGGAGCTGAAGTACATGTGTGGCATTGTGGGCGCGGTTGCCGCGCAAGAAGATATCACCCCTCTGTTGATTGAAGGCTTGCGCCGGCTCGAGTATCGCGGTTACGACTCCTGCGGTGTGGCCCTGCACATAAATGGCGAACTGCGCCGCACTCGCAGCACAGCACGCGTGGCCGACCTCGAAGCCCTGGTGGCCGACGAAGCCCTCACGGCGTCTACCGGCATCGCCCACACCCGCTGGGCCACCCACGGCGCGCCCCTCACCCACAACGCCCATCCGCACTTCTCTGCCACGCCAGATGGCGTGGCGCGCATTGGCCTGGTGCACAACGGCATCATCGAGAACCACGAAGCGCTGCGCAGCGAGCTTGAGGCCGCTGGCTACGTGTTCGAGAGCCAGACCGACACCGAAGTGATCGCCCACCTCGTTAACCATCTATATAACGGCGACATCTTTGCCGCGCTGCAAGCGGCTGTGCAGCGCTTGCGCGGCGCCTTTGCTATTGCCGCCTTCTGCCGCGACGAACCCCACCGCATTGCCGGGGCCCGTCAAGGCTCGCCTCTGGTGGTGGGGCTCGGCAACCAGGCCAACTACCTGGCCTCCGATGCTCTGGCCCTGGCCGGCACCACCAACAACATCATCTATCTCGAAGACGGCGACCTGATCGACCTGCAGGTAGACCGCGTGGTGATTGTGGATGCCAGCGGGCAAACCGTGCAGCGCAAAGTGCACCAGGTGCAGGCTTACACAGCAGCCGCTGAACTCGGCCCTTACCGACACTACATGCAGAAGGAAATCTTCGAGCAACCGCGCGCCCTGGGCGACACGGTGCAAGATGTCGATGTCATTACGCCGGCCCTCTTTGGCGAAGACGCCGAAGCCATCTTCTCGCAATGCGATCAAGTGCTGATTCTGGCCTGCGGCACCAGCTTCTATGCTGGCCTTACCGCCAAATATTGGCTCGAAGCCGTGGCCGGCATACCCACGCAAGTCGAAATCGCCAGCGAGTACCGCTACCGCACCAGCGTGCCCAACCCCCGTACTTTGGTGATCACCATCTCGCAATCGGGCGAAACCGCCGACACCCTCGCCGCGCTCAAGCACGCCCGTGGGCTGGGCATGGAGCACACCCTCACCATCTGCAACGTGGCCACCAGCGCCATGGTGCGCGAATGTCGGCTCAATTTCATCACCCGGGCCGGCGTGGAAATCGGCGTGGCCTCCACCAAGGCGTTCACCACCCAGCTCGCCGCGCTCTTCGTGCTCACGCTTACCTTGGCCAAGCTGCGCAACCGCCTCAGCCCCGAGACCGAAGCCGAGCATCTGCGCAACCTGCGCCACCTGCCCCTGGCCATTCAGGCGGCGCTCGCCCTCGAGCCCCAGATCATGGCGTGGTCCGAACGCTTCACCCCGCGCGAACACGCGCTCTTCCTGGGTCGAGGCATGCACTACCCCATCGCCCTCGAAGGTGCGCTCAAACTGAAAGAAGTGAGCTATATCCACGCCGAGGCCTACCCGGCCGGCGAGCTCAAGCATGGCCCGCTGGCCCTGGTCACCGACCAGATGCCCGTGGTCACGGTCGCACCCAACGACGACCTGCTCGAAAAGATCAAATCCAACATGCAGGAAGTGCGCGCGCGCGGCGGCGAACTCTATGTGCTCACCGACGCTGCCACGCAGATCCGCTCCGAACCCGGCATCCACGTGATTCAGCTGCCCGAATACTACGGCCTGCTCTCACCCCTGGTGCACACCATCCCGCTGCAACTGCTGGCGTATCACACCGCCTGCGCGCGGGGCACCGATGTGGATAAGCCGAGGAATCTGGCCAAGAGTGTGACGGTGGAGTGATGTCAACCGCACTTCACGGCTTCCACTCATCGCCCTCCACCGACATTGCCCTCCACCGCCATAACTGAGTAGTATTGGAATAACTAAGCGTTGTAATTGCATTCCTTCGCCGCCAATGGCATTCCTTCGCCGCCAATGGCGGCCCCCACTTTCTACGAGGGGTCATATGGACGAGCTGCACAACGCCGGACGCCGGCGCATATTAGTTAACACAGGCGGCCTGTTGGCCCTGTCGGGTTTGGGTGGCATGGCACGCGCCGATAGCGCCGGCGAGAAGCACTTCAAGCCGGAAGATGTCAAACCGTTACCCGAATACACCGACTGGAAGCATGCCGAGAGCATGATCGTCCACAGTCCAAACACGATCGAACTCAAGCGCGACGCTTTTGGCAATAGCGTCCTCACGCCAACCGATCGTCTTTTCGTGCGCAACAACCTCTCCCCACCTTCGGCCGAGATCGTCAAAGATCCCGATGCCTGGTCGTTGGAGGTTTCGGGGGTGAAGAATCCTCGCAGCTTCACCGTCGCTGAGCTAAAAACCCTGGGTGTAGAGGCGCTACCCATGGTGCTGCAGTGCTCGGGCAACGGGCGCGCCTGGTTTCCACACAACCCCAGCGGCACACAATGGACAGTTGGCGCAGCTGGCTGTGTGATTTTTACCGGTGTGCCCGTGAAAGCCGTGCTGGAGGCTGTCGGCGGCATGGAAGAAGGCATGGTCTACATGACCAGCACGGGTGGCGAAGAAATCCCCGAGGGGCTAGACCCAGACTCCGTCAAGGTGGAGCGGTCAGTGCCGGCCGAAGCCATGGAACACGCAATTCTGGCGTGGGAGCTGAACGGCGAACCTTTGCAGCTCGCACACGGAGGGCCCTTGCGCATCGTGATTCCCGGCTACACAGGCGTCAACTCCATCAAGTACGTCAAGCAGCTGGCATTCACCAAAGAGCAATCTTCAGCCAGAATCCAACAGAACAGTTACCGCTTTTCGCCGGTTGGCGTCAGTGGCACGCCCGAGCACGACTCCATCTGGGAAATGCCGGTTAAATCGTGGATCACTGCTCCGCTCGACACCGACGGCAGCATCAAAGCCGGACGAGTCCAGATTACGGGCGTTGCCATGGGCGGCATGACCGCCGCCAAGTCGGTAGAGGTGTCCACCGACGGTGGTAAAAGGTGGCATGAGGCCAAGTTCGTCGGCCCCGACTTAGGCCCTTATGCGTGGCGCCAATTTGTGTATTCTGCCGATTTGCCTGCCGGGCGTTACGAGCTGGCTTCGCGCGCCACCAACGACGATGGCGACACACAACCCGCCGAACGTGCCGAGAACAATCGCGGCTATATTAACAATGGCTGGCAAGATCACATGGTCACGGTAACTGTGGCCTGATTATCGCTAATCTCAAAAGAGGTAGATGCACGTGCAAATCCCTGCACCTTCGGCGCGCAAGCTCAGCAAAACTTGGTCTGGGCTTGCGCTGCTTTTGTTTGGTTTCACCACCAGCTTGGCCATGGCAGGCGGCGAGCCCGACGCCGCCAAGCTAGAAAAAGGCAAAACAGTCTTCTTAGAAGAAGCCGTGCCGTCGTGTGCGGTCTGCCATGCCCTGCAAGATGCGGACGCCACGGGCACCATCGGGCCCGATCTCGACGCCACTCGGCCCACCTACGAACAATTGCGGGCGGCCTTGCGCGATGGCGTTGGGGTCATGCCGTCATTTACCGACACGCTCAACGAAGAAGCCCTCGACGCCGTGTCAGCGTATGTGGTGCATGCCACTCAGAAGTAACCAATAAGGGCCAAGTCCGATCTTTGCCGAAGCCCACTGCTTTATCCCAGCACCACATCTAAATACAACATAATCACCAAACCCACCGCCAGTCCCAGGGTGCCTTGCCGTTGATAGCCGCTGCGATGGGTTTCGGGGATCACTTCGTGGCTGATCACATACAGCATTGCGCCGGCGGCGAAAGCCAATGCCCAGGGCAGCAGAATCTGTGACAGTCCCACCACGCCGGCACCAAGCAAGCCGCCCACCGGTTCCAGCAAACCGGTGAGTGCGGCAATGCCAAAGGCGCGCCAGCGCGAATAGCCCTCGCCCATGAGAGCAACGGCCACCGCGAGACCTTCGGGCGCATTCTGCAAGCCAATGCCGATGGCAAGCGGCAAGCCGATGTGGATGCCCCCAGCGCCGAAGCCCACGCCCACAGCCAGGCCTTCGGGAATGTTGTGAATGGCGATGGCGATGATGAAGAGCCACACCCGGCGCAGAGCGATGGCGCCGGGGCCTTCTCTGCCGCGCTCAAAGTGCTCGTGCGGCAGCCAATCGTTGAACAGCGCCACCGCGCCCATGCCCAACAGGATGCCGACACACACAATCGCCGCTGCAATGGCGATGGTGTGACCTCGATCTTGGGCGACGTCGAGGGCCGGGATGATGAGCGAGAAGAATGACGCAGCGAGCATCACTCCGGCGGCAAAGCCGAGCAGGAGGTTGCGCGCTGCTGGAGAAGGCGTGCTGCCGAACAGCACCGGGATGGCGCCCACGGCGGTCATGAGGCCGGCGGCAAGGCTGCCGATGAAGGCCAGCATGAGAGGTGAGAGTTCGGACATCGATTACCGGAGTGAGTGATTCGACGGCGGGAACGCGATGCCATGAAATGTAGCATTCGCTGCCTGCCAAAATCGATCCGCCCGTGGTGGCAAGACAACGATCACCTGCACTATGCTTGTCATACGCAAGGCACCCCGGAGGGCGCGTCATGGCAAAAGCGAAGAACGGCAAAAGCCCCACTTCTACCCGCACACTGTGGAAAGGGGCCATCAGTTTCGGTCTGGTGCATATTCCCATCGGTCTGTATTCGGCCACCTCGAGCTCCGACATCAATTTCGACTGGCTCGACAAGCGCACCATGGAGCCCGTGGGCTACAAGCGCATCAACAAGGTAACCGGCAAAGAAGTTGCCTACTCCGACATCGTGAAAGGTGTGGAGTACGAAGACGGTCAATACGTGGTTCTGACCAAAGAAGAAATTGCGGAAGCCTTTCCGCAGATGAACCAAACGATCGAGATCGAGGCCTTTCTGGAGGCCGACGACATTCCGCTGGTGTATCTCGAGCGCCCCTACTTCACCGCGCCGCTCAAGCGCGGCGAGAAAGTCTACGCCTTGTTGCGCGAGGCGCTGCGCAAAAGCAACAAGGTGGGCGTGGCCAAGGTGGTGATTCAAACCAAGCAGCATCTGGCCATTCTGATTCCCTGCGGTCGTGCCTTGGTGCTCAATCTTTTGCGCTGGGGCGGCGAAATTCGCTCTTTCGAGGCTCTTGATCTGCCGCCGCTGGGAGTCAAAGAGGCCGGCATCAAAGAGTCCGAGCTCAAGATGGCAGTACAGCTCATCGAAGACATGACGCAGCCCTGGAATGCCGACGACTTTCGCAATTCCTTTGCCGACGAAATCAACCGGCTGATTGAAGCCAAGGCCAAGTCGGGCGACATCGCCGAAGTCACCAAAGTAGCGGCGCAGCAAAAGCCTGCCTCCAGCGCCGACGTGGTAGACCTCACCGCGCTCCTCAAACGCAGCCTGAACGCCGACTCCAAGGGCACGGGCGGCAAGAAGGCCAGCAAACGCAGCTCGAGCAAGTCGTCGAGTTCCAAGAAGGCTGCGCGCAAGCGGGCTTGAACTTTGCCACCCGGCGCGCGCGACGGGTGCAGGGTATTTGCCCCGGGCCTTGAAGTGCTGCGTCGGGTGCTGCGTCGCGCGCTCCTGCGTCGCACTCCCTTTTTTGACCCTCGCCGCCAACCGGAGGGCTCATGACAGACCCACTGGCCGATTACGCCAAAAAGCGCAATTTCAAGGTAACGCCCGAACCCGCCAGTGGCGGCACGCCCGGCGAGGGCGCCCTACGCTATGTGATTCAGAAACATTGGGCCCGCCAGCTGCACTACGACCTGCGTCTGGAGCTGGAAGGCACCATGAAAAGTTGGGCGGTTCCCAAGGGCCCCAGCTTCGACCCGGCGCAGAAACGGGCCGCCATTCAGGTTGAAGATCACCCGATTTCCTACAACGAGTTCGAAGGTGAAATTCCCGCCGGTCAGTACGGCGCAGGCAAGGTGATCATCTGGGACAGCGGCTATTGGCTGCCTGTTGACGACCCCAATGTGGGCTACCGCAAAGGGAAGTTGAAGTTCGACCTCTACGGTCACAAGCTCAAGGGGCGGTGGACCTTGGTTAGGATGCGCAACCGCGCCAAAGAAAAGCAAGCGCCCTGGCTGCTGATCAAGGAGCGCGACGGGCTGGAGCGACCCATCGACGAATTCGACGTGCTCGAGGCGCTGCCCGACAGCGTGGCCTCGCTGCCGCCGGTAGTGCTGCCCGCCGCTCCGGAGCCGACTTCCGAGCCCAAGGAAGCGCGTTCCAAAGAAGCCCCTTCGATCAAGGGCGCCAAGAAGGCCTCCCTTCCCACCTCGCTATCTCCTCAGCTCGCCACGCTGGTAGAGACGCCGCCCAGTCACCCTGAGGAGTGGCAATGGGAACTCAAGTTTGACGGCTATCGCATGCTGGCGCGTGTGGCGCGCGGCAAAGCGCAACTTTTCACGCGCCGCGGCAACGACTGGACGGCACGCATGCCCGACCTGGCCAAGGAGGTGCAAAAGCTGCCCTTGCGCTCCGGCTGGCTCGACGGCGAAGTGCTGATGCTCGACGACGAAGGTCGGCCCGACTTCCAGGCGCTGCAAAATGCCTTCGACGGCGAAGCCACGCAACACCTGGTGTATTACGTGTTCGACGTTCCTTTTGCCGAGGGGCGCGACCTGCGCCCCTTGCCGTTGACGCAGCGACGAAACTGGCTGCGGTCGCTGGTGGCCACCGCAGCCAGCAACCGCATTCGCTTCAGCGAAGCATTTGACGCGCCCCCTGTCGACTTGGTGGCAGCGGCCTGCCAGCTGGGTTTTGAAGGCGTGATCGGCAAACGCAAGGCCGCCACCTACGCGTCTCGGCGCAGTGCCGACTGGATCAAGCTCAAATGCGATTACCGTCAGGAGTTCGTGATCGGCGGCTTTACCGACCCTCGTGGCAGCCGGGCCGGCCTGGGCTCGCTGTTGCTGGGAGTTCACGACGCCAATGGCAAACTGCAATACACCGGCAATGTAGGTACAGGCTTCAACACCCGAACCCTCACGGAACTGCGTGAACGCCTGGAGCCGCTCAAAACCCGCAAAAGCCCATTCGCCGACCCAGCCAACATTCCTCATAAAGCGCACTGGGTGCAGCCCACGCTGGTGGCCGAGGTGTCGTTTGCCGAATGGACCAACGACGATCGCATTCGTCACGCTGTGTTTCGCGGCTTGCGGCAAGACAAACCCGCTAAACAGATCGTCAGAGAAACTCCCGTTGAACTTGCCCCGCTGCCGTCCACAAGCGGAAGGCGCCCCCGCGCTGCCAAGGGCAGCAGCCCGGCGCAGGTCGAATCACTGGAGATCACGAACCCCGAACGGGTGATCGACCCCTCCACCGGCTTCACCAAGCTCGACCTCGTCCACCACTACGCGCAGGTTGCCCCCTTAATGATGGATCATTTAAAGGATAGGCCCGTGTCGTTGGTGCGCGCCCCCGACGGCATCAGGGGCGAACTCTTCTTTCAGAAGCATTTGAATACTGGCCGTATGAGCGGCATCAAGGAGCTCGACCCCGCGCTCTACCCCGATCACCCTGCGCTTCTGGCCGTAGCCAAACCCTCGGGCTTGACCTCGGGAGCGCAAATGAATGTGCTTGAGTATCACACCTGGAACGCCCGCCACGATCGCATCGATCGACCCGACCGCAT
>JAJUJN010000334.1 GCA_029265335.1 Alcaligenaceae bacterium | reverse complement strand
TGGTCAGCAAAATCCATTAGGGGCCAGGCAGGCAAGTTGCCCGACAGAGCCCGGATGTACTGCCGCAATCTATACCTGATCACCAGAACTGAAAGGTAGCTAGGCAAAATAGGGGCGTCCATGTACTGTCTGAGCCCTGAAGCGCCACCGGCGCGCCAGGGCGAGTTCACCCGCCGCCGTGATCGAAGCGTGAGGCAAGGGCAGTCCGAAGGACCGCCCGACGGGCTGGCACCATGAGGGTGACGAAGCGGCGCCTACGAAGTGAGGGCCCAAGCGGCGCTACATCAATCCTCAACCACCTCCACCCGATGACTCACCTCCGCCGTCTTCGCCAACATCGCCGTTGCCGAACAATACTTATCGTGCGACAACTGCACCGCCCGCTCCACCGCAGCCACCGGCAACCCCTTCCCCGACACCGTAAACACGAACTCCACCCGCGTGAACACCTTCGGATCCGTATCCGCCCGCTCTGCCTCCAAGCTGACCTCGCAACCTGTCACCGCGTGCCGCCCGCGCTTCAGAATCAACACCACGTCGTAAGCTGCGCAACCGCCTGCTCCCAACAGAATCATCTCCATCGGCCGGGGCGCCAGATTGTTGCCACCCCCTTCAGGTGCGCCATCCATCACGGCCACGTGACCACTGCCGGTCTCGGCCACGAACAACATGCCTTGGGGACCGCCCCAACGAACGCGACATTCCATGTTCGCTACTCCTTCTTACGTTGTGTCTATTGGGGACCCGCGATAGGGTCGATACGCGAGGCCCTGCAAGAGGGGCCCATACGCTTCAAGCTGCACTTTACCGAGAAGGGAAATTTGGTGCACAACGGTAGCCGGCCTCATCCTCGACGCAATTTCCTTGCGAGAGGCACAACCCCACTAGGGTTTACGCCATGCTGCATTGCAGCATTCACGCTCCCATGCAAAAAGATAAACCTCGGGATAACCCGCGGAAATTTATCCATTAAATTGCATCCACTTGTTACAGCTCATGCAGTATGATGCATGCAAGGGTAAACGCTTAATATATAACTGACTGATTAATAACAAGTTTTTGATCAACCCAGGAGGCCCTCACTACCTTGCCAGGCTTGCGCTGCGCCTCTTGCATTGCACAAAGAAACTCCCTATAATTCAGTCATCGGATGTCGAAACGAACCCAACGCAAACGCGAGGTTCGAATCGAATCCCACCGTTGTCTCCTCCACCCTCCTCCTTTGGTGGATTGAGCCCGAAGCCGCAAGGCCTCGGGCTCTTTTTTTGTGTTTTCCTCTCGCGGCAGTCGATGCCCGGCCCGCCTCGGCGCCGGCGTAACAGGCACGGCCGTTAAGGCATTGACGACCGCAAGGCTCTGCCACAGGCCACAGCCGATGCCCAGGCCCACTGAAAGTTGTAGCCGCCCAGCCAGCCGGTGACATCCACCGCCTCACCAATGAAATAGAGACCGGGCACCGCTTTGGCTTGCCCGCTCTGTTGTTCCAGCTGTCGAGTGTCCACACCACCGCGCATCACTTCGGCCTTGCGATAGCCCGCTGTGCCGCCGGGAACAATCTGCCATTGCTGTAGATCTTTGCTCAATTGCCGCAACACACGGTCGGGCAGATCGGCCATGCGCTTGCTCGCCTGCTCAGCCAGGCCCGCCTGAATCAGCCAGGGCTCTACAAGACGGCGGGGCAGCCACTGGGTGAGGTAATGCCCCAACTGCTGTCGATTGCCGGCCTTGGCCGCAATCAGCGTGGCCGCCAGGTCGGATTCTTCTGGCACCAGCGCGATGCGCAGCGGCTGTCCCGGTTCCCAATAGCTGGATATCTGCAATACGGCGGGGCCCGACAAACCCCGGTGGGTAAACAGCAGGTCTTCGCGAAAGCGCCCTGCCCGGCGGCCACTGCCAGTGGCGATATCCACTTCGAGCGCCGCGCCAGCCAGGGGCCGGAAGCGCAGCCAGGTTTCGTCGGGGAACGTAAGAGGCACCAAGGCAGGCCGCGGCTCCACCACCTTCAATCCAAACTGCCGCGCCAACTGCAGTGCAAAATCGGTGGCGCCCAATTGAGGCAAGGCCATGCCACCCGTGGCAATCACCAACTGAGGGGCGCGCACGGTACCGTGACCCGCGGCCACTTCGAACAGCACTCCCGCCGAAGTTTCTTGTCGCGTGACACCGTGCACTTGGCAGCCCATGCGCCAGTGCACCGATCCTGCTTCGCATTCGCGCTGCAGCAGATTGATGATGGCTTCGCTCGAGGTATCGCAAAAGAGCTGCCCACGGTGCTTTTCATGCCAACTCACCCGATGCTGACGCAGCAGCCGCAAAAAATCCTGGGGGGTGTATCGTGCCAGCGCCGAGCGACAATAAGCAGGATTGGCGGAAAGAAAGCCACGGCCGTCGGTAGCCTCTAGATTGGTGAAGTTGCAGCGACCGCCGCCAGAGATCCGGATTTTTTCACCCAGCTTGGTAGCGTGGTCGATCAGCAACACTCGCAGGCCGCGTTGGCCGGCCACGGCGGCCGCCATCATGCCCGCCGCGCCAGCCCCCACAACGATAACGTCGACGTCAGTCGCGGACACAGTCGACGTAGTGACGCACCTCACCCGACTCGGAGACTTCGGTCACCAACCCATGCACGTCGGTGCCAAAGCCCGGAAACTCGCGATTGAGCTCGCGCGCAAATTGGAGATAGCGCACGATGGTGGAGTTGAAGCGCTCACCCGGAATCAACAAGGGGATCCCCGGCGGATAAGGCGTGAGCAGGGCCGCGGTGATCCGCCCCTCGAGCTCATCGATGGGCACCCGCTCGATGCGACGATGCGCCATGCGCGAAAAAGCATCCGAAGGCTTCATGGCGGGCTGCATATCGCTGAGATACATTTCGGTGGTGAGCCGTGCCACGTCGTTGCTGCGATACATATCGTGCAGGCGCTGGCAGAGGTCACGCAAGCCCCAGCGCTCGTACTGCGGAGCACTGCGACAGAACTCGGGCAGAATCCGCCACATGGGCTGGTTGCGATCGTAATCGTCTTTGAACTGCTGCAGCGCCGTGAGCAGAGTGTTCCAGCGGCCCTTGGTGATGCC
>JAJUJN010000195.1 GCA_029265335.1 Alcaligenaceae bacterium | reverse complement strand
TAGCGCCGTGCGGGTAGGCAACACCGCACCGCCAGAGCTGGTAGAAAAAGCCCAACAAACGGCTCCGCTACGCATCGGCAAACAAAACGTGCGCCCCCTAAGCGAAGATGCCGACCCCAGCACAGGTTTGGCGGCCCTTTCCAGCTTTCAGCCCACCAAAAGCTCCACGCTGGTGATACGCGAGAGCGACAACATGGTGGGCGTCAGCCATCACGAACTCACCGTGCGGGGCGCCAACCCCAACGAAGTTGCCGAACTTACCCGCAGCCTATCCCCCACCGCGAGCGCCCGTAGCTTCCCGCAACTGGACATCACCGTGATTCGAGTGCCGAGTTTTGCCGACCTCGGCCCCTTGGCCGAACAACTGAACGAAAGCTTGCCAAACGCGCGCATCGATCTGCCGGTTCAATGGGCGCCTTATCAGTTACGGTAGAGGAGCTCAGTAGTATTGCGGGCGGTTCACACCGCATCGCTTAAACGAACATCGATAAGGTACGGATTTTGCGCGGCGAGAGCCCTATCCAAGGCGCGATCCAGCTCCTCAGGCGAGTGACACACCTCTCCGGTCACGCCGAAACCGCGTGCGACATCGGTAAATTCTACGGCGGGGCCGTTTACCGCGGCGCCTGGGAACGAATTCATCTCCAACGCTTGACCGGCTTGTCGGGTTAAACCGCGCTTCACCTCGCCATATCCCGCGTTGTTGAGAATGATGTAGATCACTGGTGCCTGGAGAGGCGCAGCAGACCACATCCCTTGACTGGTGAATAAGGTGGCGCCGTCGCCAAGAATTGCAAAGACCTGTTTCTCTCGATGCGCCAACTGAACTCCAACGGCGGCACCAACTCCCCATCCCAGGCCACCGCTGCACGTACTGAAATATTCGTGATTCACGCTGAGCTCCAAAGATCGCTGCACTGCGGCTTTGGAGCCCACCGACTCATCGACAATCACTGCGTTCTGCGGCATTTTTTTGGACAGTAGGCTAATGGCACCCTCAACGGTCAAGTGACCCGCCTGCCTTGAAAGATGATCTTGATCGAAACGATGCCCACCTGTGCTTGCCTGATATCCAGCACTCTGCTCGGGAAGCTCCGCGACTTGGCGCGCAGCTTCGTCGAGGAAGCTTGCAACATCCGTCAAGATTGCCAAGTCTGCAGCGTAAATCTTGTTCAACTCGCCAGGGTCACTCCCTACTTGGATAAGCTCTACCTTTTCCGGAAAGGGACTCGTACGCGCCAAGTCGTATTCCATGAAGAGTTTGGCGCCCACGGCCAGAATAAGATCAGACTCCTTCACCACATCCGCCTGTGCGTCGAACGGACCATGATGCAGGGGATGCGTTGTGGGAAAGTTGAGCCGATTATTCGTGAATCCTTGCTCGGTCATCACTGCGGCGCCAACTTTCTCTGCGAGTTGCACGATCGTTTTCAGCCGACCTGACTTCCCCACTTCGTTGCCCGAAATAAGAAGCGGACGCTTGGCAGATCGAAGCGCCTCAATCACCCGCGACACCCCAGACGCCGCACAACTTAGCTCGAGTGGCTTCGCAGGGCAGGAATATCGCGCAAGTAGCTGCTGGGCGTCGTGGGGCAGCTCCGAATCGAAATAGTTCTGCGGAACGGTGATGACCACGGGACCACACGGAGGAGTCTTGGCAATCTTCAGCGCCCGCTGCAGCAACTCGGGCAACTTTTCGGGGCGGGTAATTCGCCAGGCGGCCTTGCACAACTGTCTGGCCAAGCCTGTGACATCCGCCACTTCGACAAAATGCCCTCTGCCGGTCAGAGCATCGTCTTTGTCTCCTACCAACACCACCAACGGCGTCTGGTCAGCTTGGGCATTGATCAAGCCCATGGTGGTGTTGGCGAGCCCGACTGCTGTATGCACGAGTATGACCCCAACGCCGTTCGATGCTCGCGCATAACCATCGGCCATCGCGGTGGCCACTGCCTCATTCAAGCCTAGATGAAACCGCACCGAACCTTGCGTAAAGCCATCGAGCAGTGCCAGCTCAGTGGTGCCAGGATTGCCGAAAACGGCGCTGATACCGTGCCCGGCCAAAACTTCCAATGCGCCCGCGGCCGCATTCATACTGCTCATAGCTACTGCTCCTAGTTGTGTCTCGTTAAACCACCGGTTTTGAAGAAACCACCATTAGTTTGACATCAAACTTATGGTGTGGCAACCTTCACAACGCAGTCCATGACCCTCGATCGAATAGGTGCAAATGGCACCTCATCGGTCGCTCACATACGTCGTTCCCCGTTCTCAATCAACACCTTAGGATCGCACCAGGAGGCAACATGAAACAACGGAATTCCCGCGCCTTTCGCCCCTCGCCGCAGCGCCTCGCGCCACGTATCGGCCTGTTCCTGACTCTCGCCGCAACCTCGTTGGGCGTGAGCACTACGGCCCAAGCCGACAACTTCCCAACATCACCAATCAGCATGTTGATTGGCGCTTCGGCCGGTGGTGGCCTGGATTACATCGCACGCTCCTTCAATCAGGAACTGGGCGAAGAACTTGGTCAGTCGGTGATCGTGGAATATCGCCCCGGAGCAGCAGGATTGCTGGCGGCGAACGCCGCCAAGAACGCCAAGCCCGATGGACACACGCTATGGATTGCCGACGTTGGCCCGATGTCGGTTCACCCTCACCTCTATCAAGAGGCCAACTACGATGCGATGAAAGAATTCACGCATCTGGGAATGCTCGCGCAGATACCCCTGATTCTCGTGGTGAATGCATCGGTCGACGCGAATACCCTCGAAGAGTTTATTGAGCTCGCTCGAGATTCCGACTCACTCACCTACGGTTCGGTGGGCGTAGGTAACGGCACCCACCTGGCCATGGAGCTGTTCAAGCAACAGAACGACCTGCAGATTCAACACGTTCCCTACAAGGGCGTCGCGCCGGCGGTCACCGATGTGGTCGGAGGGCATATCGATAGTATGTTCGTTGACGTCAAAACCGGCGCACCGCATGTCAAAAATGGAAGCCTGAAGCCCTTGGCTCTGGCAGCTGCAGATCGCGTTTCAGCCCTACCCGACGTACCCACCTTCGGCGAGCTCGGCGTAGAAGGTTTTGACGTTTCCCCTTGGGTCGGGCTGGCCGCGCCCGCGCCTCTCGATCCGGCAATTGCGTTGAAGCTGCGCGACGCCTTGCAAACCGTCACTCATCAAGAGTCGGTAAAAAACCGTCTCATCGAAGGCGGCTTCATTCCTCTGACCGGAACGGCAGCCGATATGACGGCGGCTGTGGAGTCGGATAGCGAACTCTGGGGTGAATTGATCAACGACCTCGGCATCAAGATCAATTGATAACGAATGGCAGTGCAAGTGAGGTTTGCTATGCTGACAGGTTCACCGCAAGCAAACCTCGAACCCCGATGTCTGATTACCCCCGCGCGCCTCACCTCGAAACACATCTTGGTTTTCACCTGAAGCGCACCGGCTCTTTGAGCAACTCTTTGTATATGCGCGCTGCTGCCGACTGCGGCGTGATTTCGAGTCAATTCGGGGCGCTGGAAATCATCAGCGACAACCCCGGCATCAGTCAGCAGGCTGTGGGCAATCTACTTGGTCTCGATAAGTCCAGCATCTCACCTGCGATCACTCGACTGGCAAAAAATAAATTGGTTCGCCGCGAGCCCGGATCCTACAAGCGAAGCTATTGTCTCTACATTACAGAAGAAGGCGAAAACCTGCTCGCTCAGTTGCGACAACGAGCCAAAACGCATGAGAAGTTTCTGGCTAAAGCTCTGACGCCGCAGGAGCGTGACACTCTGATCGCCTTGTTGGACCGACTGTTTGATCACATGATGAAAGGGTGACCACGAGCAGGAGTTTTCTCCTCACCCTGAGTTTCGGGACAGCGCCGCTTCCACGATAGGTTTGGCCCAATCGGGAGTTTGCCGCAACTGTTCTTCATTCTCCGGCCACATGGCACTTCCGTCACGCCAGTGAAGCACCAACTGGAGATCAGAAAGGGGTTGCCCGTGGCCCACCGTGATCGAGTTGCCCACCACTGTCAATTCCTTCAGCTGCGGCAAGAGTGTCACCAGGTTGCGCCTGGAGGTCAGGTAGCGCTCGCGGATTTTGCGCTCAGGGATGTCGTGCCCCCCAAATGACGACCCGCGCACCCACACGGTCGAGATGAAGCTGGATATCTGCCAAACCGCAACACCACATCACTACATCGTCCGATTCGCAGGCTTCCGCAATCTTCGCTGCCATGGATTCACCACCCAGCTTGGTTTCCAGGGCAAAGTTGCACTGTTGACGGATCACTTGATCCAGACGACGCATCCTTTCGTGCCAGGCAAAGGCATTCGCCTGAGTCTGTTCAAAAGCATGTTGGTGCACGAGCTCGCTTGCGAAAGCGTCGGGGCCAACTCTAAGCCCTGACGCTCCAGCCAGCGACCCCCACCGAGCACTTGCCCGCACCGTTCACGCCGGCCAGAACGAACAATACGGGGAGAGGCATCAGAACGACTCTCCTGCCTTCACTTCCCCTCTCAGCTGCGTGCCCGCATGACCCATGACAGAACGCAAGCGCTCGCCTGCGGTGGGCCCGCTCAAAACACGAAGCCGCTGATCAAACTTTCGTCGCAAACTCTCCAGGCCGGATTCCACGGTTCGACTGGCCATGTGCAACGCGTGCTGAATGGAATCGTAGGTCTCGCGTGACATGATGACGGCTTGCAACTCGCGGTGATTCGTGACGGCTACAGCGCCGTGCTGCTCCACGTCTCGCATCACCCCTCGCCAACCTATCTTCTTCACATCGGAAGCCGGTGTGCGTCGCAACTCTTCAATGGGCATGTGGGTTTCTGGAAGCGACATGCCGCCTCCTTCACAAAATAGG
>JAJUJN010000141.1 GCA_029265335.1 Alcaligenaceae bacterium | reverse complement strand
GTATGGCCTTGCGACCATGCCGCTACAGGCGCAGACGCTCCGGCAAACCCTGGCGGATGTGCACCAGGAGCAAACCTCACACGGAGCAGCGCCGCAAACCGAGCAGAGGTCAATGCTGGGCGTGGCGAGGGCCTATTTGGATGTCGTGAAGTACCGGCGGCTTCTGGAGCTCAGCGAAGCCAACGTTCGCAGCCTGGCGCAGCAAGTTGCCTATCGCAACGCCCACTACGAACGCAAACTCAGCACGCGAACTGAGCTGGCGCAGACCCAGGCGCGACAGGCCGAAGCGCAGGCGCGGCAAGCGAAAATCCGGGCCGAGCTGAAAATTGCCGAAAGCGTGTTCTTGCGAGATGTGGGTTCGGTGCCGGGAGCGCTGGCGCCGGTGCAGGAGAATTCCCTGCCCGATCTCCCTGAAAACCTGGAGGCGCTCCTGGCAGAAAAGGCAAGCGTCGACGCGCCATTGCGCCAGCACATATCGGAAATCTGGTGGCGACTGCAGGCGGCGCGTCACGAAGTAGAGGCTTATCTTACGGCGGTCGAAGCCAGCAAGGTGGCCTATGAAGGGGTGAGCGCAGAGCGCGATGTGCTGGGCGAGCTCACATTGATGGAAGTACTGAATGCCGAGCAGGAGGTATTCCAGTTCGAGGTAGCGCTGGTGCACGCACGGTTCGAGATGCTCTTCCTGTCACTGGAGCTTTTGGAGGCCCTCGGCCGACTGGAGAGTGACCTTCTGGGGTTGTCGCAGGCGCCATGAGGATCGACCTCGGTAGCGCCTGAGGCCCCCGAGTGCACGCGTATAATGGCCAACCTGACTTTCAACTGACAGGACGGAACAATGAGCACCCCAATTCGTGTCGCCATCATGGGTTATGGCAATCTTGGTCGCGGGGTAGAAGCGGCCATTGCACAGAACCAGGACATGCAATTGTTGGGTGTTTTCAGTCGAAGGGATCCTGCAACGATCGCCACGCGCGCACCTGCCTATGCTGCGAGCGAGATCATGGCATTTCAGGATCGCATCGATGTCCTGATTCTTTGCGGTGGTTCGGCCACCGATCTGCCGGAACAAGGACCCAGCTACGCGCGCCACTTCAATACGGTAGACAGCTACGACACTCACGCCAAAATTCCCGAGTATTTTGAGCGAGTCGATGAAGCAGCCAAGGCGGGCGGGAATGTGAGCGTGATTTCCACCGGCTGGGATCCTGGGCTGTTTTCGCTCAACCGCTTGCTCGGCCAGGCCATTTTGCCCGACGGTCTGGATTACACCTTCTGGGGCAAGGGCGTCAGCCAGGGCCACTCAGATGCCGTGCGCCGTGTCCCGGGCGTGAAAATGGGCGTGCAATATACGATTCCGGCTGAAGATGCGCTGGCGCGAGTTCGCGCGGGTGAAGAACCCACCCTCAGCACCCGAGAAAAACATCAGCGCGAGTGTTTCGTGGTGCTGGAAGAGGGCGCAGATCAAGAAGAAGTGCGTCAAGCGATCGTGAACATGCCGCACTATTTTGCGGATTACAACACCACCGTTACCTTTCTCTCGGAAGAAGTGTTGCGTCGCGACCACGCGGCCATGCCCCACGGCGGCTACGTTTTGCGCAGCGGGCGAACCGGCGACAACACCAAGCAATTGATGGAATTTTCCATCAAACTGGGCAGCAACCCTGAATTTACGGCGAGCGTGTTGGTAGCTTACGCACGAGCCGCGCATCGCTATGCACAAGAAGGCGCGGTGGGAGCCAAAACCGTGCTCGATATTCCATTTGCCTACCTGTCGCCCAAGAGCGGTGCGGCGCTCCGTAAAGAGTTGCTATAACGCTCGGGCTCCACAGCTCCAAGTTTGGCGTCGAGTTTTCCTATACCATGAAGCCACCCGGGATCGATACATCCACAGGCTGCAAGAAGGAACAAGTATCATGGTCAATGACATTCTTCGGTGCATGGCCTTGCTGTTGCCGAGTGTTTTGCTTCCGGCTTCTGCGGTCGAACTGACTGCGGCTGCGGGCAGCACTGGCCAAGGTCACGCCACTGCCCGTTTGGGAGTGTCGCAGGCCTGGAATGTCCGCTGGTTTGAAACCAACACCGGTCACCTCACCGGGTACTGGGACGCCGGCTACACCTACTGGGAAGGTGGCAAAGAGAGTGCAGGGGTTCATTCCATCTCGTTTGCGCCGGTATTTGTCTACCAGTTTCATGGTGTGAGGTTTCAGCCCTTCGTTGAGCTCGGTATTGGTCTGGCGTTGTTCAGCAGCTCACGAGTGGCCGATCGCGTGGTGGGTTCTTCATTCAACTTCGAAGACCGTATCGGCGTCGGTGTGAGGTTGGGCGAGCGTCACACCCTGGGGCTCAGGGCCATCCATTATTCAAACGCGGGTTTGAGCCACCCCAACGATGGGGTGGAGTCGTATTCTCTCTATTACACCTACACTTTTTGATTCGGTTCTGCCGCCGTTCAAGGCTGGCTGGTGATGAACTCCAGCACGAGGCTCACCAAATCGGCGGGCCGTTCAAAAGGTGCGAGGTGGCCGCAGTCGAGCTGCGCATACTGCGCTCCGGGAATCAACGCACGCAAGGCGTGAGCATGGGCAAGCGGCACGATCTGATCGTGGGCGCAACCAATCACCAGGGTGGGCGCAGCAATGGCACGCGCCTGTTGCGCCACATCGAGGCCACTATGCAGATGTATCTGACGCGTGATGCCTTCCCAGCGATTCTGCGTGCAGATCATATCCACCCACTCATCTAACAGCTCCTCCGTAAAAGTGCTGAGGAATTCGGCGCTGAGCCCCGACAACAACACCAACCGGGCGAAGGCCTGCGGGTTCCATTCAATGAGCTGCAGCCACAGTTTGGCTTGCAGGCTGATTCGAATGTCGGCAGTGGCCAGGCCGGCCAATAGACATAGCGAACGCACGCAGTGAGGGTTTTCGGCGGCGAGCTGCGTGGCTATGCAGGCGCCGAGGGAGTAGCCGAGAAGATCGAAGGAGGCGAGACCGGCGGCTTTGGCGGCGGCCAGCACTTGTTCCGCCAGTCGTTCTACCGATAGCACGGCCTCGTCGTCGCGTGTATCGCCAGCGCCGGCGTAATCCACGCGTACTACGGTGCGATGCGCACTGAAGTGTTCGACTAGGTGATCCCAGTTGGAGTGCAAGTTGCCGCCGGTTCCTGCTACCAGCACCAGGCCGGGACCGTGGCCGTCGACGCAATACGACACGCTGGCTCCGGCAATATCTACGTAGGGCATGGCAACTCCAGGTCAGGTGTGGGCAACGCCCGTGTTGTAGCCAGAGTTGAGCAGCCTGCGGCAAAGTATTTTGTGACGAGATCTTGGCGTCGCCGGTCTGACTTACTCCAATTTGCGGCTGGAAGCCTCTGGTGCGTGTTCAGAGCTTCCGCTCGAAATCTCTCGTGTTCGCATTTCGCGTGGGCAGCGGTAAAGTGCACAACACGCACACCATGAGGCCTGTCCATGAGTACGCTTTCAGCCATCACCCGCGCGGAGCGCTTCGCCGACTCTCAAGGCTGTCGCATTCCGATTTTCATGGCGCCAATGGCAGGCGCCTGCCCACCGTCGCTCGCTATTGCCGTGGCCGGCGCCGGCGGCCTGGGAGCCTGTGGCGCTTTGCTGATGTCGCCGCCCGAGATCAAACGTTGGGCTGAGGAGGTGCGCGCGGTGACCCACGCCAGTTTTCAGATGAACCTGTGGATCCCCGACCCAAGTCCCCCTCGCGATAGCAAGGGCGAAGACGCGGTAAGAGCGTTCATGCGCCGTTGGGGGCCAGCGGTGGCCGTCGATGCCGGCGATCATTTGCCGCTCGATTTTGCGGCACAGTGCGAGGCCATACTTGAGGTTCGGCCTGCGGTCATTTCGTCGATCATGGGCCTGTATCCGCCCAGCATTGTCAGCGCCGTGAAGTCATCTGGCATGCAGTGGTACGCCACAGCCACGACCGTGGCAGAGGCCGTGGCTGCAGAACAAGCGGGTGCCGATGTGATCGTGGTGCAGGGGATGGAAGCCGGAGGACACCGCGGCTGCTTCGATGCCGATCAAGCCGAGCTAAGGGCAGTAGGCCTGTTCTCGCTACTGCCGGCGGTGGTCGATGCGGTCTCGGTGCCAGTGGTGGCCACCGGGGGCATTGCTGATGCCCGCGGGGTAGCAGCTGCATTGTTGCTGGGCGCATCGGCAGTGCAAATCGGTACGGGGTTTCTGCGATGTCCTGAAGCGCAGTTGCCTGCCGCCTGGGTAGATGCGCTGGCTCACACCAGGCCGGAGCAAACGACGCTTACGCGGGCATTCTCGGGTCGCGCCGGGCGCAGCATCGACACGGCGTTTGTGCAGGCGGCGCGTGCTCCCGATGCGCCGCGGCCCGCACCTTATCCGGTACAGCGCGGCTTCACTGGGCCCATGCGCAAGGCGGCCGCTCGCGACAACGATATCGACCGAATGCAGGCCTGGGCCGGCCAGTCGGCAGCGCTCGCCCGAGCCGAACCCGCGGGCTTGCTCACGCAAGCGCTGTGGGACGAAACTCTGTCGCTCATGGCGAAAGCGCGCTAGTGCACGCCGTCAGCGCCACGCGACGAAATTTTAATATATGTGAGCAAAATTCATGAAATACTGAATTAATACCATTTTACTTCACAGGTTGGACTCTCTACCATGCAGTCATCACCGACACCACATTCTGTAGAGGGTTTTCAACATGGTCACCACCCACAACCTGGGTTTTCCGCGAATTGGCGCCAAGCGGGAATTGAAGTTTGCGCTGGAATCATATTGGCAAGGTCAAGGGTCGCGTAGCGAGCTCGAGGCGGTGGGCGCCGAGCTGCGTCTGCGTCATTGGCAGCAACAGGATCAGCTTGATCTGGTGCCGGTGGGAGATTTTTCGTTCTACGACCAAGTGCTCGACATGAGCTTCACCTTGGGCAATCTGCCGGAAAGGGTGAGAGATTTTCATGGCGACGCGCTCGACAACTACTTTCGCGTGGCGCGCGGTCGATCGGCTGCTGCCAGCGATGATCACGACGCCTGCTGCGGCGGCGTTGCCGCCGGTGAGATGACCAAGTGGTTCGATACCAACTATCACTACATCGTGCCGGAGTTCACGGCAGAAACAGAATTCCAGCTCGATACCACGCGCATCCTGAAAGAACTGGCAGAAGCCAAGGCCGCAGGTGCGCAGGCCAAGCCCGTGCTCATTGGACCGGTCACCTATCTTGCGCTGGGCAAAGCCAAAGACGATTCGAACAAGCTCGATCTGCTTGAGCGTCTGTTGCCTGTTTACGCGCAATTGCTGGCAGCGCTCGCCGATGAAGGCGTGGAATGGGTACAGATAGACGAACCCATTTTGGTCACTGAGCTTGACGCCGACTGGCAACATGCGCTCAACCTGGCGTATCACCATCTCAAAACTTGCCGCGTCAAGATTCTGTTGGCCACCTATTTTGGTCGGCTGCAAGAGAATGCGTACCTGGCAGCCAATTTGCCGGTGGCAGGCTTGCATATCGACGCAGTGAACGATCGCGAGGGCGTGCTGCCTTTGATCGGCTTGCTGCCCGCGCACAAGGTTCTGTCTCTTGGCGTGATCGACGGTCGCAACATCTGGAAGACCGACCTCGAAGCCGTGCTTGATTGGCTCGAACCGTTGGCCGAACGCCTGGGTGATCGCCTGTGGCTCGCGCCCTCGTGCTCGCTGTTGCACGTACCGGTTGACCTCGAGCTGGAAACCTCGCTCGATACCGAGATCAAGTCTTGGTTGGCTTTTGCCTTGCAGAAGCTTGAGGAGCTGCGGGTGTTGGCCGTGGCCTTGCGAGAAGGTCGCCAGGCCGTGGCTGCCGAACTCGCGGCCAACGAAGCGGCGCTGCGCACACGTCGTGAGTCGGTGCGTGTACACAACCCGCAGGTGCGCAGTGCGCTCGAGAGCGTTACGCCGGAGCTGGGCGAACG
>JAJUJN010000120.1 GCA_029265335.1 Alcaligenaceae bacterium | reverse complement strand
CGCGTTCGTGCAAGAGATCGAGCGCCACATCCACGATCATGTCTTCTTGGCCACCCACCATACGGCGCTTGCCCAGTTCCACCAGGATGTCGACCGTGCTCAGGCCATACTTGGCGGCAGCAACCTCGGCATGACGCAAGAAGCTGGAATACACCCCTGCATAACCCAGCGCAAGGGTTTCGCGGTCGACGCGTACGGGGCGGTCCTGCAGCGGACGTACGATGTCGTCGGCGGCGTCCATGAGCGTGTAGAGGTCGCAGCCATGGTGCCAGCCCATGCGCTCGGCAGCGGCAATGAACACTTCAAGAGGTGCGTTGCCGGCGCCGGCACCCATACCGGCCAGGCTGGCGTCTACGCGGTCGCAGCCTTCTTCCACGGCCACGATGCTGTTGGCCACACCCAGGCTGAGGTTGTGGTGGGCGTGCATGCCGGTTTGTGTTTCGGGTTTGAGAGTGTCTTTCATGGCGCGGAATCGGTCGCGCACATCGTTCATGGTGAGCGCACCGCCCGAGTCCACTACATAGATGCAGGTAGCGCCATAGCCCTCCATGAGCTTGCCTTGTTGAGCCAGCGCCTCGGGGCTGGTCATGTGGCTCATCATCAGAAAGCCCACGGTATCCATGCCGAGCTCGCGCGCCACTTCGATGTGCTGGCGGCTCACATCGGCCTCGGTGCAGTGCGTGGCCACCCGCACGATGCGGGCGCCGGCTGCATAGGCATTCTTGAGATCCTGCACGGTGCCGATACCGGGAATGAGCAGCGTGGCAACCTGAGCGTGCTTGACGGTGTCGGCCACGGCTTCGATCCATTCCACGTCGATATGCGCGCCAAAGCCGTAGTTGAAACTCGAGCCGGCCAGGCCGTCGCCGTGGGCCACTTCGATGGAATCCACCTTGGCGGCATCGAGCGCTGCAGCGATGCGCCGAGCATCGTTCACCGAATACTGATGACGGATCGCATGGCTGCCGTCACGCAGCGTGACGTCCGAAATGTAGAGCTTTTTGTCGGGGTTCATGGTGCGGATCTCCGCGTGAATTCAGAGAGGGGCCGGCAGCGCACTGAAGCGTTGCCGGCCAAAGGTTGCAAGGCGCCGGCTGGGTGTGAGCTCAGGCCGCACGGGCGGCCAGCTGACGTTCGGCCACGCGCTCGCCGGTGGCCAGCGCGGCGCTGGTCATGATGTCGAGGTTGCCCGCATAAGCCGGCAGATAATGAGCCGCGCCTTCTACCTCGAGGAAGATGCTGACTTTCAGGCCACTGACTTTGCCCACACCGGGTACGTTCAGCGGGGAGTCTTCGGCAATGCGGTCGAACTGCACGGCCTGCTTGAGCCGATATCCGGGCACGTAAGCCTGAACGCGTTCCACCATCGCTTCGACGGCGCTGGCAATGGCGCTCTCGGTGGCGTTGACATCGGCGCCGGCCTCGGCCAGGCAATACACGGTGTCGCGCATGATCAGTGGCGGCTCGGCCGGGTTGAGCACGATGATGGCTTTGCCTTCTTTGGCGCCGCCCACACTCACCAGCGCCTGGGCAGTGGTTTCGGTGAACTCATCGATGTTGGCGCGCGTGCCGGGGCCCGCCGAAAGGCTGGCAATACTGGCCACGATCTCGGCGTAGTGCACCGATGTTACCGACGCCACGGCCGCCACCATGGGAATGGTGGCCTGGCCACCGCAGGTGACCATGTTGAGGTTGGGCACATCGAGGTGGTCGTTGAGGTTCACCACGGGCACGCAATAAGGCCCGATGGCGGCCGGGGTGAGATCGATCAGCCGGATGTCGGCCTTGGCCTCGCGCAGCTTGCGTTCGTTCACGTGGTGGGCGCCGGCGCTGGTGGCGTCGAACACCACATCGATGGATTCGAATTCGGGGAGCGCGAGCAGGCCATCGACGCCATCGTGCGTGGTGGCGATGCCGTGCTTGCGGGCACGGGCCAGGCCGTCGGATTCGGGATCGATGCCCACCATCGCGGTGAGCTTGAGGTGCTTGCCGTGGCGCAGCAGCTTGATCATCAGGTCGGTGCCGATGTTGCCGCTGCCGATAATGGCGGCGTTCAGGGAAGTCATGATGCAGTCCTCGCTTGTCGGTGGCGATGGCAGGGGGCGGCGCCGTGCAGGCGCCGTCGCAGCCCGTTCAACGGGGCAGCGGCTTGTAGGCCACGGCCTTGATCTCGATGAGCAGGTGGGGATGGGGCAGTTGATGGACGGCTACCGTGGTGCGGGTGGGCCCGTCGACGTCGAAGAACTCTCCGTAGACCTCGTTGTAGCCACCAAAGTCGTTCATATTCACCAGAAAGGCGCTGATTTCCACCACGTCGGAAAGATCGGCGTCGGCGCTTTGCAGAATATCGCGCATGTTCTCGATCACCGCACGAGTCTGTTCGCGAATGTCGAGGCTGGTGGTGCCCATGGCGTCGGCCGACGCGCCGGCAATGGTGTTGTCGGGGCGTCGCGAGCTGGTGCCCGAAACGAAGAGGAAATCGCCCGCACGCTTGATGTGGGGGAACTTGCCCCGTGGCGTGGCTTTGCCGCCAACGACTTGCGCCTGGGTGGAAGACGATGACACGATCAAGCCTCCGTTTGATTGGTGTGAAAGACAACGCGCCCCAGGTTCTGCATTTCGCAGATAACCGTGGCGGCGGGTTGCAGGGCGGCCGCAGCAGTGGCGCCGCCCGCCATGATGAGTTGTCCGGCCTCGAGCCGTTCGCCCTTTTCGGCCACCAGACGGGCCGCCGAAACCAGAGCGCGAATGGGGTGGCCAAGGATGGCGGCTGTGCTGCCCATTTCCACCGGCTCGCCGTTGATCGAGAGGATCAGGCCGAGATTGCTGACATCGGTATCAGGGGCGTGCCAACGACCTACCACCAGAGCCGACGACGAAGCGTTATCGGCCACCACGTCGGGCACCGAGAATTTGAAATTTTCGTAGCGCGAATCGATGATCTCGATGGCGGGAGCCAGCGCCTCAACGGCTGAGAGCGCCTGCAAGGGCGTAATGGAACCCTCGAGCGGACGCTTGAGCACAAAGCAGATTTCGGGTTCGGCCCGGGGGTGTATGAACCGCGACATATCGAGTTCACCACCCTCTTCGATCAACATGTCGGAGGTGAGACGCCCCCAGATCATGTCGTTGACCCCCATCTGCGCCATCTTGGCGCGGCTGGTGAAGCCCATCTTCATACCGATGCGCTGCGAGCCGCGTGAAATGCGCTGCATCACCAGGGCGCGCTGCACGTCGTAGGCTTCATGCAGATCGATGGCGTCGTCGCCGGTGAGCTGGGGCGTGGCGCGCGCCAGGCGTGCTGCCTCGTCGAGGCGCTGCGCAATCCGCAGAATTTTTTCGCTGGACATCATCAACTCCTCAATTCTTGCCAAACACGGTGCGTACGCTGCCCAGCCCCTGGATCTGCACCTCGAAATGCTCGCCGGCATTCACCGGCACCATGGGGCCGAGCGCGCCAGTGAGCACCACATCGCCAGCCTGCAGTGGCTGACCCATGCGCACCATGGTGCGCGCCAGCCACAGGGCGGCATTGAGCGGGTGGCCCAGGCATGCTGCGCCCACCCCGAAGGTGACCGGTTCGCCGCCGCGCTCCATCACCATCCCGGCCAGGCGGAGGTCGAGCGCATCGAGTTTTACGGGGCGCTGGCCCAGCACGTAGAGGCCGGCTGAGGCGTTGTCGGCCACCGTGTCGGTGATGCGGATGTCCCAGTCGCGGATACGGCTGCAGACGATCTCGATGGCGGGCAAGGCGTAGGCCGTGGCGTTGAGCACGTCGACCGAAGTGAGGTTTTCGCCAGTGAGATCGCGCTCGAGCACCAGTGCCACTTCGGCCTCGACCTTGGGCTGCATGACCGAGCTCCAGGGCACTTCAGCGCCGTCGGCCACCGCCATGTCGGCAAACAGCATGCCGAAGTCGGGCTGATCCACGCCGAGCTGTTTCTGCACCGACACGGCCGTGAGGCCGATCTTGCGACCCGTGAGACGCCGGCCGGCGGCAAGCGCGCGACGGGTGTTGATGTTCTGAACTTCGTAGGCGGCCTCGATGTCGCCTTCGGGTAGATCGGGACGAATCGGGTCGATGGCCACTCCCGACTGTTCGGCCTGGTGCAGGCGGTCGGCGACCTCTTGCAACGACGCTGTCATGTTTTGGGCTCCGGATCCAGTTGGATGCAAACGTTGGTGAGTTCGGAATAGAAGTTGAGTGAGTGCGTGCCGCCTTCGCGGCCAATGCCGGAAAGGCCAGCGCCGCCAAAGGGTGTGCGCAGATCGCGCAGGAACCAGGAATTGACCCAGCTCAGCCCCACGTTCATGGCGGCGCTCACGCGGTGGGCACGATCAAGGTTGGAGGTCCAGGTGGTGGCGGCCAGGCCGTAACGCGTGTTGTTGGCGCGAGCAATCACCTCGGCTTCGGTATCGAAGGGCGCTACGTGGCATATCGGACCAAACACTTCCTCGGTGAGACACCTGGCATTATCGGACAAATCGGCGATAACGGTGGGTTCTACCCAGTAGCCGTTGTCGCGATCGTCGCCGAACTCCGGCACTCCGCCGCCAGCCAGGAAGCGTGCGCCCTCTTCGCGCGCCAGCTGAAAATAGCTTAAGACTTTTTCGCGGTGTTCAGCGGAAATCAACGGCCCCATTTGCGTGTCGTTGTCGTTGGGCCAACCCAGACGCAAGTCACGCACGCGCTGGGTGAGCGCCTCGCAGAATTTTTCGTAGATGGGCCGCTCCACATACACCCGTTCCGAGCACAGGCACACCTGCCCGGCGTTCAGGAAGATCGCCCGCATCATGCCGTCGAGCATGCGGTCGAAATCGCAGTCGGCAAAGATGATGGCGGCGTTCTTGCCACCCAGCTCGAACGAAATGGGCTTAACGCCCTCGGCCGCAGCATGCATGATGGCCGTGCCCGTACGCGATTCACCCGTAAAAGTAATGGCGTCGATATCGGGGTGACTGGTAATGAACTCGCCGGCCGAATTGGGGCCGAAGCCATGCACCAGGTTGAATACCCCCGGCGGCAGGCCGACGGTTTCCATCACCTCTGCCAGCAGTGTGGCGGTGCCGGGGGTTTCTTCCGATGGCTTGGCCACCACGGCGTTGCCGCAGGCGAGCGCAGGCGCCACCTTCCAGGTGAACAGCAGCAGCGGCAGGTTCCACGGCGAAATAATGCCCACCACACCCAAGGGTTTGCGCACGGTGTAGTTGAGCGCCTTGGCCCCATTGGGCAGGTCGGTTTGGAAGCACTCGAGCGGGGTGGTTTTGATGAGATCGGCGAAAGCCCGAAAGTTGGCCGCTCCGCGCGGGATGTCGATGGTGGAAGCCATGCTGAACGGCTTGCCAGTGTCGGCCATTTCAGCTTCGAGAAAATCCGCCTGACGCCGATCGATCTCGTCGGCGATGCGGTTGAGCAGCGCCGCCCGCTCGGTGGGGCTGGTGCGCCCCCAGTCTCCCGTAATGGCGGCATGACCGGCACGAATGGCGTCGTCGACCGCCTGACGGTCGGCCTCATGCACTTGGGCCACCACGCTGCCGTCAACCGGGTTGTGGTCATCAAACCGCCGTGCGCTCTCGCGCCACTCGCCGTTGATGTAATTGCGGTATTGCTTCATGACGACTCCATTAGGGCGTATACGTACTAGTTTCGAGTCTAGGCACGAAATTCCGGTGGGTCAAGCGTTTGTCTCTGCCGAACTCGTCGTCTGCTATGAGGAAACCGTATGGCCGAGCGAATGAGGCAAGGCCTTGCGGCTTGGTTGGAGCTCTGCCCACAGTTGATTGGAAGTGCGGGGTGTCCGACGTATACTGCCCACATGCCGAAGAATTCTGTGTCCCACTCCCGGCGCGCCGATGCCACGCCACGCATGCAAGACGTTGCGGTGCCGGCAGCGTCAACCAGCCCGCAAGCCACACCCAGCGATGCCGAACTCGACCCTCACGTGCGGGAGCTGTTGAGCTCATTCGATCTCACCGGCGTGGTGTCGCATTTGCTGCGGCGAGCGCATTTTTTGGCCGAAGATCTCTTCGCTCGTGAGTTTGCCGACGAAGGCCTCACGCCTCGCCAAAAAGCCGTTCTCATCACACTCTATCAAGAGCCGGGCCTCAATCAGAACGGCCTGGCCGAGCGTTTGCACATGGATCGCAACACCGTGGCCGAAATGGTGCGGCGCCTGGTGAGTGCGGGTTGGATCGATCGCCGCCCCGCGCCCGGTGATCAACGGGCCTATCAATTGTTCCTGACCGCACAAGGAGCGCAAGTGCTCAATCGTGTGATGCCGCGCGACGTCGAACTCGAAAAGCAAATCATCGAGCGACTGCCGCCGGAATATCGAGCGCTGTTCTTGAAGTGTCTGCGCTTGCTGGTGGCAACCGAAACGCAGTTGCCACGCAAGAGCGTCAAGGAAGCCAGCCGCAAAGGCAATGGTTCTGCTCCTGGGTAAGGGAAGTCCTGGATAGCTCATATAACCGCTGCTTCCCCTCGATAAAGAATGTCCATAGAATGGTGGTGCATTTCGCACTTCGTTAGCGCACCCATTTCCCACAGGTGCAACGAGTTTGATCGGAGCCCACTTGAATACCGTCT